>CAZMEH010000786.1:0-3120 GCA_964564885.1 uncultured Saprospiraceae bacterium
ACCAAAATAAAAATGAGCTTCGTCTTGAAAATCAAGCGTTTATCAAGAGTTTTAGCATGAGTTCTTAAACAAGTTCATATTCTTACATGCAATTTAGTATTACTTAGGATAATTCTACAATCAATCTAATTGAATATCGAATATTCCTAGGTAATATTATTGTCTTTTTTATAAAAAATATTCTTATTTGTGCGTGACAATTAGCAATAAGTCCATTTCATTAAAAATATGTGCTAGTAGCGTGTTAACAGCATTTTTGGCGCAGTTTTAGTGAGATATATTACAAGTAAAACACCATACTATTATGAGATTAACTATCATATTGTCATTCCTTATACTTCTATTTAGCTCGTCGCTTATAGCACAAGAAAGCTTTTCTATCACTACTTCCAATGAAATATACAAAACGTTAGAAAATAGTGAAGCCTTAAATAAATTGCCTTGGGAAAATGAAGCATTTCAATTGTGTATTCCATTTGAATTTGAGTTTCTATACCAACCTTTTGATAAAATTACTATCAAGGATGGACGATTATCTTTTGATAACAATAACTGGATTAGTCCATTTGGCGGTGTAGATTTAGAAGACAAAGGAAATATAACTGGAACATTTACAAGCGAATCGCCTATTAGTTCAATAGTTGTTGACGAACTAGGTTTGCAAATCCTAAAAATTGAGTTTAAAAATGTAGGGTTTTATAATGGCAGTTATTCAGATGTAGCAAATTTTCAAGTTTGGTTGTATAGTAATAACGCTATTGAATTTAGATATGGTAATAATCAAGTTTGCTCTCCGGCATCTACTTTTGATAAATTTTCAGGACCTATTATTGGCGTATTCAATGAAAATTTAGATGGTTTAGAAGGTTCTCAAATCTTAGGTAGCAATAATTTTATTAGAAAAAACACTTTAAATAATAACAAAAAATCTATTGTTGATGCCTTTCAAGATATACCAGCATCAGGAATGATGGTTCATTTTGAGCCAGAGGGAAATGATATGACTGCTTTTGCAAAACGAGGTGACAATTACCTAATTAAGTCTTTGCCTATTCAGCCACTAGAATCCATCACATTAACTTTAAAAAATAAAAGCTACTTCATGTAACGTAAAGTGACTTGTTCAAGCGATTGACAGTTTCCGAAGTTTCGGAACTGTCAATTTGTAATTCACGTTTGTCGTTCGTTCGTTTTAATCCAACTGTTCCAAACCATAATATTGAATAATTTGCATCAATTGATTGGCGTAATTTTCCGATAGACTATACTCGAATTGTTCCAAACCTCTTGCCCAAGATTGATGATCCGAATTTTGTAACAAGCGCTCGTACTTCCCAGAAGAAAGCAATTGACTATGTGCTCTCCAACCTTCCCAGACACCAGCATATTTAATATAAAACGCTTTGTGTCCCATCTCTTCCAAGTTGGAACAATGACCGCTTTTGCACTTTTTAGAAAAGCATTTCAAACCGAAATGATTGTTATTTTTAGTGGCAGCTTCGCTCGTGCCAGCTTTACTTGCAACGATGGCTTGCGCCAAATTAATGCTTGCAGGAATACCAGTAGCTTTCATTTCAGCGATTGCCATTGATTTATATTCAGTGATATACTTTTTGTTTTTTGCGTCTTGGTCAGCAGAAAACAAGGTCGTCGTATTTGATGCAGATTGAGCGTAACCATTTGTAGTTGAAGGCTCTCCTACTCCACCAATGGAACTTGGCGCACTTAGATTAAAGTTAAAATTCAGATCTTTATGAATTAAAATCATTCCACCAAAAACAATTAGTGTTACTGGAATCCATGGAATTTGCTTCAAAGCTTGTTGCAACGCTGTGTTTCTATAAAAAGCCGCTCTTGCAGCCATAATTGGCTTGAGAATAGCTCTAAATGTAATAGCAATCAATGTTAGCATAGTTAGCGTATGCTGATGAGCGAACAAAATGCTTTTCTTCAAACTTTTTGTGACAAAAGGAACCAGTTTGTTGTTATTATCTCTCATTTATTTGTTTTTTTCAAAATCCTGTTGTATATTCACTACTGAATTTTTACATTAAAATGTTTGTATCGCATTTCAAATTGTTGGAACAAATCTAAAACTTTTTGTTTTAAAAATCAAAATGTTTCAACTTAAAATTTTGTTTTTCATGGCAGATTTTAGTCAAAACATTGTAAATCAACGATTTAAGAAGGTTTATGATTATTTAGAAAATAATAACCTGATAAAAGGTAAATCGGATATTGCTAAAAAACTAGGTACTTACAACCATGTAATCAATAGTATTTTAAAAGCAAAACGTAATATTACAGTAGATCAGTTAAACAAACTGTTTGAAATATACTCCATCAATGCTAACTTCCTTTTTGGGATTAGTGATGAAATGATTGCAGGTTATGGCGATTTACTGACGCAGCCTTTTAGCAACAGAGTAAACGGCGGTCGTGCTAATATTCAGTTGGTTACGCACAAGGCTTTAGCGGGAAACTTGATGGCTTCACAAGAATATGAAGACGAAGTACTTTCTAGTTTTTCTGTTCCTGGATTGGAAGGAAATAATCTTTTTGCTATTGAAATTGAAGGAAACAGTATGTTTCCAACTATTACAAATGGCGATGTAGTTGTTTGTGAACAATTGGAAAGAGGCGAGTCTCTGAAAGCTAATTCTGTTTATGTTATTGTAACAAAAGATGGTGTTGTCGCTAAACGCATTCAACAAAATAAAGAAAACAATATCATTGCAAGTCTTAGTTTGATTTCGGACAATTCGGGCACTTATAAGCCTTATGATGTCGATATTGATGAAGTAGTGAAAATTCTCAAAGTCAAATGCCGTTTGACTAATTTTGGAATGAACTAGATTCTTCATTCAGTTTTAGTTTGTTTAAAGATTGCTTTATTAAAGTGGTTTGAAGGTCCAATTGCATGCTTAAAAAGTGCAATTGGACTTTTATATTTTCCCAAATTATTCAGCTTCTCAACAAGTATTTTAAGCACTCTTTTCTACTTTTGAGTAAAAGTATATTTTCAACAACAATATATTGGCAAAAAATAAATATGTTTTAATTGGCTTTGTGACATAGGAATTAAAAACTTATGCATAGAATTACTTAAATTGAATAAAA
>CAZMEH010000787.1:0-2906 GCA_964564885.1 uncultured Saprospiraceae bacterium
AAAAAGAATGGTTACGGCTACTTTCGACAAATTTCAAAGACAAAACGCTAACTATCTGTTTAGCGTTTTGTCTTCAGAGCGGATAATCTTAAAGTATCTATCATTTTCAATCATGCTGCGTAACATCAGTTATTATCTTAAAATAAAACGTCCTGTTATAATTGACTTCGAATTTTGAAGGGTTAATATATATATTCCAGCCGGATATGTTGTCACATCTATTTTAGATGGATTTGAATTTATTTTTCCTTGATCTATCAGTTTTCCTGTTTGATCTATAATCATGTAATCGTAATCATCTAACAAGTTTATTGGAATTTCAATATTTAAAACATTACTAGTAGGATTAGGGTAAATTTTAAGTTGATTTTCTCCATTTATTTCTATTAAGTTAGTCGTTAAAGAATCACAATTACCCAATTGAGTGTAATTACTATTTGTGCCATCAGTGTGAAATAGATAAAAACATCCTAATTCAAATTGTAAGGCTTCCATGTATCCATTATTGAAATTATTGACGTGATACATATCAATTGCCATAACCTTCCCGTTATAAAGTGATCGAATTGTATTTTCTTTTGTATGTCCTATAACAACACGTTTCAATCCGAAATTAGTCAAAATAGCATCAACCTCCTGTTGGGTTAAAAGCATATCTGCCATATCTCTATACCAATAAATCCCATCACTTCCATTAACAATATCGCAATCGTTATTAGGGCATGGTCCACCATTCATCTCAATTCTACCATAATCGTTAATTTGATCATAACTTAGGTTTAATGCTGAAACCTGAGGGCTTAATCCTCCATGTAAAAAAGCATAATCACCAATTTTTTCGATAATATTTTTAGACCTCAACCATCTTCCGAGTTCCGTATTAGAAGCATATAACTCAGACATTCTTTTTCCCATGAGATGAGCATCATTAAAGTATTTAGTTTCCACATACCTCCAATCATCTGTCATATTAAACATTTCATGATTCCCAATAATTAAATGGACTTTTCCACCTTGGGCAGCCGCCTCAGATTCTAACTTATACAGCAACCACATACATTCGGTAATATGAAAACCACGGTCAAATATATCTCCACTAATAATTAAACGACCATCACCATAAATCCAATTAAAATTATTATCAATTATCCCTTCTCCTTTCAAAACCATTGTGAAACCTTCCATGTGTCCATCAAAGTCGGATATTGCTAAAAATTTTGAAGGCGTTGAACTATAAGTAGAAGGTTCTTGAGTGATTTGAGGTTTTAAGTTGAACGAAAAACTCGTACCCATGTGTGGAAGGTAACAGGTTAATTGCAGTCCTGCTGTTGATGTATATGTATTGCTAACCAAACCGCTAGGAGTTACTTCTTCTACAATAATGTCGTTTCCGCTGTAATAAACATAAGGACCGTCTTGATCGTATAAATAATCCGATGTAATATAACAATCGAACGAAACATCGCCGTCTGAAGCACTAACATTATGCATTGAAATAGCAATAGTGTTGATGCCCGTAACAAATAAACTAGGACTAATTTTGTAGGTATAGAACTGATTTTCGGTGGAGTGATTAGTCCTTTGTCTTGCTGTTGTTGTGTGACTAATCGTTCCTAAAGGCATCAATTCAGTACGAACAGCTTCTTGACCATTAATATAAATCACAGCTCCATCATCATGTACTACATGAATGTATATATCATTTAGTTGAGTAACATCTGGAACATCGACTTCTTTTCTAAAATAATAACTAACCAAACTATTGTTTAATGTAGTTTGTTCATCGCCTTCTCCAAATCCAAAATGTCCAGTTCCGACTTGCCATAATGAGTCATTAAACCCAAGGGTATTCCATAAAGCCCCTGGATTCGCCCCAGAGTCCCAATAACTCCAAGCACTTCCTTGATTAAAAATCAATGTATCTACAGCGTTAACTACTGAAATAGATTTTGACAAAACATTATTAACGGTATCCTGATCATTATTAATGGTTACTTCTGCACTTATATTGTATGTTCCAATTGTATTTAGATTCGTTGTTTGTGCAAATGTAAAAGTGCTGGATTGACCAAGAGTTAAGGGAACAGTGCCTGGTTCAGTAGCAATTAAACTACCATTAATTGAATAAGAAACATCATAGCTTGAAGCAGTTAAAGTACCATAATTTTGAATTTCTACTTGAACAATAGAGGCTGGGTTTGGATAATTACTGTTTCCCGGTGTAATGATAGAAGTTAAAGCTACATCAACGCTTGAATTTGAAGAGTATTCAATAATTAATTCCGCAGATTTAGACGAATTTCCGTCAAACGAGTATGCTTTTCTACGGTCATTACTATTGCCCGTTCCATTAATAATAAATGTAATTGGATTTCCATTTTGCCATCCATTAGATGTAATAATTTCGCTTACTATAGCAGATAAGCTTGGTGTTTTTTGACCAATTCCTGCATCTTCATCCGTCCATGATGGAGGATTCCAGGTTGTGACAGAAGTAGTTGCGGTACGGCTTGATATGTTGTTTGTGGTATTTGAAAATGTGGCTGAATTAGCAACATCTTCTCCTTTTATTGTCATTGACATATTACCTGATTTACTTCCGTCTGCCGTAAATTGAATATAAGCATTTGATATTGTAGCATTTGCAGGTATTGTAATATTATCAAACCTAAAACCAATTGTTTGCAAACCTTGACTATTCCAAGAATCATACATCATTTCAATATCTGAGCTGGAGGTAGTTATGTAAGAGCCATCAAACTTTTCCTCTGCATCATCTGTTGAGGAAAGAATTTGTTGTTGAAATGTAAAGGTTTGAGCGGAGGCTATAAACCCATTTATGGATAAAAGAACCAAGATAAAAAAGTTAAGTTTTTTCATGATTTTATTTTATTTTTAAAAACAGT
>CAZMEH010000788.1:0-1655 GCA_964564885.1 uncultured Saprospiraceae bacterium
ATTCTTAATTATATAAATGGGTAGGAAAAGTAAAAAAGAAACGTTTCATTATCAGATAGACGATAATAAATGGAACGTTGGAGAAAAAGAAAAGCGTGGTTTAAAGAAAGGCAGTGAAACAGCTATAATCGTAGCAATCATTCGTCAAAACCAACCCGAAGAGCAAGTCAAGGAATATTTAGATGAACTTGAATTTTTAGCCGAAACAGCAGGCGCAAAGATTAAAAAGAGGTTCATCCAAAAATTACAACATCCGAACCAACAAACATTCGTTGGAAGCGGTAAAATCTTGGAAGTATTCGAATATGTAGATAAACATCAAATTGATTTAGCCATCTTTGATGATGACCTTTCAGGAAAACAAACCAACAATATAGAAGAAGCACTCAAGTGTAAAATCTTAGATAGAAGTACGCTGATACTAGATATTTTTGCAAGTCGAGCGAAAAGCGCACAAGCAAGAACACAAGTAGAATTAGCACAATTTCAATATCTTTTACCAAGACTTCGAGGACTTTGGACACACTTAGAACGTCAGCGAGGTGGTATCGGTATGCGTGGACCAGGTGAGAAAGAAATTGAAACGGATCGTCGGATCATTCGAGATAAGATTTCCCTGTTAAAGGATCAACTCTTAAAGATTGACCAACAAAACTCTACGCAGCGTAAGAATCGTGGCGAGATGATTCGAGTTTCATTAGTAGGTTATACCAATGTTGGTAAATCTACCATCATGAATTTGGTCAGTAAGTCAAAAGTTTTTGCAGAAAACAAACTTTTTGCAACGCTTGACACAACTGTACGTAAAGTAGTAATAGGTAGTATGCCGTTTTTGCTTTCGGATACGGTTGGTTTCATTAGAAAGTTACCGCATCACTTAGTCGAAAGTTTCAAATCGACTTTAGATGAAGTTCGTGAATCTGACGTATTGTTACATGTTGTCGATATTTCGCATACCGCTTATGTTGATCACATCACAACAGTCAATCAAACTTTGCTCGAATTAGGTGTTTCAGAGAAGCCAACAATCATCGTTTTCAATAAAATGGATTTATATCGTAAGAAGTATTTCGATGATTTTATTGACGATAAGACGAAATTGGAGATAGAAGAAGAGTTAAAAACTTCTTTAAAGAAGCAATACGGAGAAAATTTATTGTTTATTTCGGCTCATACAAATGAAGAAGTGGACGAATTCAAATTAATTCTAGGAATCAAAGTAGAAGAAATGTATGAAATTCGTTATCCATATAAGACCAAATTTTGGTAAAAGTACCCAAAAGTCGGCTTGTTTGTCATATTAAAGTCTTAAAGCGGTCTATTTAAACATTTTTCTTGTTTAAACGTTTGAAAAAGTGACAACTTGGTATGAATTTGGTCTATATAAATGTAAGTGGCAATTACTTCACTTTAAAATGTCTCAAAATAACGTACGACAAAAAATAATGAAAAAAGTTGATGATATATTTGCATCATAACAATTTATAAATTATTTTTGTGGTAAATATTTTTGGGGTTTAGTAATCATAATGTGAGTCTCGGTGATTAGAAGCTTTTTCTAATCGCCGTTTTTTTTTGCCTATCACTCAGAATCCAATCATTAAGGATAAAAGTGCCAAAATCTACTCAATCGTATATTTCCTATTTCCTATTTC
>CAZMEH010000789.1:0-1590 GCA_964564885.1 uncultured Saprospiraceae bacterium
TTTTAAAAAATAACTAAAAAAATGTTTAATAATTCATTGCTAACTTATTTAAGGTCAGCTATTTAATAAGGAGTTGTTAAATAATTTTAGTAATCACTGAAACAAGTTCGAATAGAAAACCCTAAAACAACTAAACAAAAAATTATGAAATATAAAGATAAATTCATCTTCTTAATATTTGCTTTTTTCCTGTTACTAGGAAGTTGCGAACAAGGAAAAACAATTCCTAAAGAGGAATATATAAAGGCAGTAAGCAATCCAGCATTTCTGCATCGTTCGGTGAAGCAATTGACTGATGTTATTGTTCACAATACTTTTTCGCCACCCGTTGCTAGCCGTATTTATGCTTATCCAAGTATTGCAGCTTATGAAGTGATGCGACAAACAAAAAGTGCTGAATACCAATCACTTTCAGGTCAGTTAAATAGCTTTAATGAAATTCCGATAGTTGATGATAAAAAAGTTTGTTTAGAAATGGCGGCTGTTTTTGCTTATTTGAATACAGGAAAAGCATTGATTTTTACAGAAGATAGTATTGTCGTATTTCAAGATAAACTAGAGGCAGAATATAGAGAAATTGGTGTTCCTAAATCCGTTATTAAAGCATCAAAAACTTATGGAGAAGCTGTTGCAAAACATGTTTTGGATTGGTCAAAATCGGATATGTACGCAGAAACACGAACTTATCCTAAGTACGATTTCTCAGCCGCAGATGTGAAAAAAGGCGAATGGATACCGACGCCACCTGATAGAATGGACGGAATTGAACCGCATTGGAATAAAATTCGACCGCTAGTTATTAAAAAAGCGGATCAATTTATTCCAGAGAAACCAACCGTTTACAATCCTGAAAAAAGCAGTTTGTTTTACAAAGAAGTACTTGAAGTTTATGAAAAAGGTAAAAAGTATTCGGATTTAGAAATGGAAAACCTTTCTGCTGAAACTAAAGAAAATATTGCTATTGCTCAATTTTGGGATTGTAACCCATTCGTTTCGCATCACGGTGGACACGCTATGTTTGCCACTAAGAAAATAACGCCTGGAGGTCATTGGGTGAATATTACCGCTATTGTAGCTCGTCAAGCGAAGTCCGATTTGATGCAAACAACGGAAGCTTATGCTTTGACTTGTGTTGCGCTTTTCGATGGTTTTATTAGTTGTTGGGACGAGAAATATAGAAGTAATTTATTGAGACCAGAAACGTTTATCAACGAAGCAATTGATAGGAATTGGAAACCATTACTTCAAACGCCACCTTTCCCAGAATATACTAGCGGACATAGCGTTATTTCGTCGGCTGCGGCTGTGACTTTGACCAGTATTTATGGTGACGGTTTTGCTTTTGATGATACATCGGAAGAAGAATATGGTTTACCAATGCGTAGTTTTTCTTCATTTTACAATGCATCTGCCGAAGCTGCAATTAGCCGATTGTACGGAGGCATTCACTATATGCCAGCGATTACAAATGGTGTAAGTCAAGGTAAAGATATTGGAAATTATATTGTAGAAAATGTAAGACTTTCAAAGAAGTAGTTTGAAAAAGACGTTAGACGTTTCTGAAATATACGGTATGCACACAAATACTTT
>CAZMEH010000790.1:0-1862 GCA_964564885.1 uncultured Saprospiraceae bacterium
GCGGTCATTTAAAACGTTTTCCGCATTTAATTCCTAGTGTCAATAAACATTTTTTAGAGCATGACGATATGTGGCTCAATCGAACAGCATTACTTTTCCAATTGAAATATAAAAAAGGTATGGATACTAATTTATTGACTCTTAATATCAATTATCTAATGCATCGAAAGGAGTTTTTTACTAGAAAAGCAATTGGCTGGGTATTGAGGGAATATTCAAGAACCGACGCCAGTTTTATTCTAAATTTTGTCGCAAATCACGATTTAGCTGCATTAAGTAAGAAAGAAGCTTTAAGGTTGATTAATAACAATAAGGTTTTTTGACAATTTTTGCCAAACGGTTATTTTTTCATCCAGTCGTCAAGCTAAGGGAAAAACACTTTTTCTAGCTTAAAAAATCCTAAAATTCTGCTCATAGCGTCCAGTTTTAACCCATCACACGCTATGAGAGCCGATTTTTGTTGCTACTTGACGCCAATCTGATAACTATCGAAACTACTGGATAAAAGGCCATAATTGTCAAAGAACCAAAAATAATTGAATATTCACTTATAAAACTATAAATATCATGCGTTATCTTTTACTAGCACTACTTTTTGTCTTTAGTACAAATTTATTTTCACAAACTACAAAAATGCCTCAACTCAAATCTGGTCATTTGGCTTGGGTGACAAAAAGTGATAAATATGGTTTGTACAATACTAAACTCAAACGATTCATCATAGAACCCAGATATGATAAAGCGGAGTTTTATGGCAAAGATTTATCTAGGATTAAGATTGGAAAGTTTTATGGTTTTATTAATAATCGTGGAAAAAAACTATCTGAACTTAGGTATGAAACAACTATCAATTTCAGTAAAACGTTGATTCTGGCTAAGGAAGCTAATAAATTTGTCTTAATACCTAAAGAAAATCTTACTTCTGATAATCTAGGCTTTGCGGCTGGTAAATTGACTTTAGACAATGAATATGATAGAGTGATTGTTTCTTCTACAGATAATTATGCTGTTGTAGAATTAGCTGGTAAATTGGGTTATATCAACGAAGAAGGTGTAGAAGTCATTCCTTTGAAATACGAAGCAGCGACTTTATTTGATGATGGTGTTGCATCTGTTAAATTTGAAGACACTTGGGGCGCAATTAATAAGAAAGATAAAACTATCATTGATTTTAAATACAAAGTAATGGGCGGATTTCAAGATGGTTATGCCGTTGCAAAGAATAAAAAAAGCAAATGGAGTTTTATTGACGGAACGGACAAGCCTTTATTTTCATTTAAATATGACTTTCTTACACCTATGAATGATGAAGGTGTTGCGATTGCAAAACAAAAAGGCAAATATGGTTTGATTGATCAAGTTGGTCAAATAGTAGTTCCAATCGAATACGGTTTTGAAGAAGAATATTCAGGACTTTTACAAATTTGTGAAGGCTATATTTGGCTTAAAAAGGATAATAAATGGGGCACTGTTGACCATAGCGGCAAAAATATTATTCCTTTCAAATATGATATACTGCACTCTACAAATGGTGAAGAAGCTAAAGTTTGGCTTGGTAACAAAATGCAAATCATCGATAAAGATGGTCAGTGTTTGCAGAATTGCGAATAGAATCATCTTATAAAAGAGAGCAGAGGTGTTTTTAATTATTCTCTCTGCTTTCTTTTATATTTTAAAATGTTAAATAAATCTAAACGTGTAACATTTGATACTGTTTATACTTTACACTATTAGCACTTTCCAAAGAAAATACTACTATAATTATATACTACTCTTATCTCTAGTTATTCATAGTTCTCCATTTTATTTCAAAAAAATGGGCTAAAAGGAAGATTTTTTACATTAACCATTAATATCCGGTT
>CAZMEH010000791.1:0-3428 GCA_964564885.1 uncultured Saprospiraceae bacterium
AATTGAACAATTGAACAATTGAACAATCGAACAATCGAACAATTGAACAATCGAACAATCGAACAATTGAACAATTGAACAATCGAACAATTGAACAATCGAACAATCGAACAATCGAACATTAGAAGTTTTAAAAACAAGTAAACTGTTGATTGTTGCATATCTATGTGCTAACTTTAATAGCCATTTAGTAATTGAACAATCAATTTACTTCTACATTCGGCTGTTCAATTATTCAATTGTTCAATTATTCGCCTGTTCTTCCTTACTTTTGCAGCTTTATTCATTCTATGCTTTAAAATTGCTATGCTAGATAAAACATTGCTTTCCTATCTTGAAGAAGTTTCTACGCCAGAATCGGGTGTTTTGTATGATTTGAATAGAGAAACACGCCTTAAGGTTTGTTTGCCTCAGATGATTACAGGTAAATATGCGGGTCGTTTCTTGACGATGATTACGCAGATGATACAGCCGAAACGTGTTTTAGAAATTGGAACATTTACAGGTTATACTGCCATTTGTTTTGGTGCTGCTCTACCCGAAGATGGTATTTTGCACACAATTGAAATGAATGAAGAGCAAGAGGATAGGATTAGAAAATTCCTTGCTTTGGCCAAAATTGACGATAAAGTCAAACTACATATTGGAGATGCGAGGGAAATTATTCCAACAATAGATGAAATGTTTGATTTGGTATTTATTGATGCGACGAAGTTGCAATATGATGAATATTATGAATTGGTTTTTTCTAAAGTTCGCAAAGGTGGTTTTATCTTATCCGATAATGTGTTGTGGTACGGCAAGGTTTTAAATGAGAAAAAGGATAAAACAACAGCTGCCATTGATCTTTATAATAAAAGAATTAATGCAGATGATAGAGTTGAAAATATTTTACTTCCTATCGGTGATGGCATTATGATTGCAAGAAAAATTTAGTAATTTTAGTGGTAAGAAGAGAGAGCAGAGGAAAGAGAACAGAGAATTTTATTTCTTGAAAGTTTATAATCGACTTATTTAAATACTTTTATTTGTTTTTAAATCTGAATAATAACTCTTAATGTTACTAACTATCTCTTTGAGTGTCTGAATATAAAAGTGCTACAAATCTATATTCAGACATTTTAATATTAGCACAATTATATATTCAAATTAATCACACATTCCAACAATCATGTTACTCAAAGCAAAGTTTACATTTCTTATCATTTGCCTTTCGGCGATTGCGGTTCAAGCACATGACGAATTTGTTTCCCTCAATAATTATATTAATAGATATAAAGACATTGCCATCGGTGAAATGGAACGAACAGGGATTCCTGCTAGTATCAAACTAGGTCAAGGGATTATGGAATCGGTTCACGGAAATAGCAAATTGGCGAAAAATTCTAATAATCATTTTGGTATAAAATGCAAAAAGGAGTGGACAGGCAAGAAGTATTTTCATAAAGATGATGATAAAAATAAGAAAGGAAAACTAATCAAATCTTGCTTTAGGGTTTATCCGAGTGTTTATGATTCTTATATTGACCATTCTAATTTTTTGACAAGCCGTGACCGCTATGCGGGTTTATTTGTGTATTCTAGTACGGATTATGTGAACTGGGCAAATGGGTTAAAAACGGCTGGCTATGCAACGGCAAGTCATTATGCAACGAAATTAATTGAGATTATTGAAGAAAATAATTTGCAACAATATGACTATACAGGTTCTCATATTGCTGTTTTAAATAATGGTGATTGGAAACCTGTTAGACAAAAAAAGCAGGTTAGGGATGAACGTATTAATCTGAAAAATGCACCGATGCTTGAACAGCGTCGCCCTTTGATGATGCCTAATTTGGAAAATCAACTATCTAGCGATATAATGGATTTCGTTTATGGCGTAAGTCATTTTCAAGCACAAAATCAAGAACGATTTCTTATTAATAATTTAAAAACGGTTGCTTTAGAAGATGGACAAAACATTGAAAGCATTGCAAAAAAACATAGCCTAAAAACTAAAAAATTACGACAATACAATGATTTAGTTCCGAATCAGCCTTTACTCAGAGGGCAATATGTTTTCTTGGAAACAAAAAGGAAAAAGAATGAAATTGCGGCTTATCATAAAGCACAAAAAGGAGAGACTTTATATATTCTTTCTCAGAAATATGGTATTCAATTGAGCAAACTTCAATCTTATAATCCTAAGTTGACAAATCCTGTTTTAATGGCTGGAACACTCGTCAAGCTCAATAATAAAAAGACGATTTCTATTCAAAAAGCGAAGTGAAAATTAAGTGTTAAGTAGTAAGTATCAAGTAGTAACTCATAAGTATGCTTTTGCTTGTGATACTTAACACCTACTACTTACTACTACCTATTTAAAGAATCGCTTTTTTCTCCTTTTTAGGTGTTTCTTTGGCTTCCTTGGCTTTTTTGCGTTTCTCTATATCTTTCTGGATTTTTTTCTTTGACTTTTCGAATTGCTTCTTCGCCTTTTTATTTTGTTCTTTCGTTACTTTTTTAGCCTTGTCAATAAATTCTTCATTTCTCACTTTTTGCTCATCAGAAAATGCTTTAATTTTCTCCTTACGTTCTACATTTTTGACTTTTTGTTCTTTCGAAAACTCTTTGACCTTTTCTTTAAGAACTTCATTCTTATCCTTTTGGTCTTTGATAATTTCTTCCACTTTTTCCTCTCTTGCCTCTTTTTTCTCTTCTTTAGATGGCTTCCTTTCTACTTGTGCCGTAACTGTCGTCGTTGCAAAAGCAAATATTAACGCTAACAAAAATGCTAATTTTCTCATGGTTCTTTATTTTTGTGTGTTTTAATAGTTTCTTTATAACGTTACGCAGCTATTCAATTATTGGATGGTAAGAAGATTTAATTAAGCATGTATAATATTCAATTGACAAAAGTTAAGGAACGTCAGTTATTTGATTGGCGTTCCTAAACGGACTAATTAAACATCTCTGTTCTCTTGTCTATTATCTCTCCTCTAAAGAAAATTAATCTTTAATTTCTTCGTAATCAATATCAATAATCTGGTCATTTTCAGATTGGCTTTTACGCTCAATTTGCTTTGGTCTTTCAAAAAAAACTCGATATGCTAAGTAAGCTAGCACGGCATATGTTAGTAGTTTAAACATAGTATTTATATAAAATAGTTAGATAATTTTTCATCAAATTCAATAATGATTATTAACAAAATTTACGACAGATTTAAAAAAACCTTATTAACCCTGTAAACCTTGTCTAATAACAATTGATAGTAAAGATAGTTAATTACTAATTGTCAAAAAATTGGATGATTAAAAAAATCCCAACATCAAATTTGATGATGTCAGGATGAAACTATACTATATATTACTACTATAAAACATCTAAAAACTAAACTCTTACTAGTTTTTTGAGGCAGCTAAAGCAGCCTTTGCTTGCTTTTTCT
>CAZMEH010000792.1:0-5895 GCA_964564885.1 uncultured Saprospiraceae bacterium
AGACTAATATAAAAGTTAATACTATTACACATTTTGGGAATCAACCATCAAAATCAAGTACAAATATTTCTATTTACTTATTTCTGACTGCTGACTTCTAAAATATATAATATCTATCACAATTCAAATTCTTCTCCTAAAGCTGGAATTTCAATATGTTCAAAACCTCTAGTATTCAAATATTCTTTAAACGCTAATTGAACACCATATTCTCCATGAGTAAGAAATAATTTTTTCAAACCTTTTCTTTGATGCTTAATCGTTTCGTACATTTCCGTTCGGTCAGCATGTGCCGAAAAACCATCTAATGTATAAACAGAAGCATTTACTTTCAGTTCTTTATTGTGTACATAAATATGAGAATCGCCTCGCCTTAGTTTTCCGCCAGTCGTTCTAGGCGAACAATACCCAACGATTAGAATAGCATTTTTAGGATTTTCAATATTGTTAAATATATGATGTACAATTCGCCCAGCATTCGCCATTCCAGAAGAACTAATGATGATACAAGGTTCTTTTCGACTATTTAATCGTTTTGAAAGGCTAGAGGATTTTACAAATCGAAGTTTATCGAAGCCCCAAGGATTGGAGTCAAACTCTAAATATTCTACTAATTCTTCATCAAAACATTCTGGATGCATTCTAAAAATATCCGTTGCGTTCGTCGCCAATGGACTATCGACATAAACAGGAATTTTCGGTAGTAAATTATCGGTACTCAATTGGTCGAGCATATAAACCAATTCTTGTGTTCGTCCAATACTGAACGCAGGAATTAAGAGTTTTCCACGATTTTGAACACAAGTTTTCTCTATAATTTGAAGTAAATCCTCTGCTTCAATTGCGCTCGTTCGGTGCTCTTTTCCACCGTAAGTCGATTCACTAATTAAATAATCAACCTTAGGCATCGGCATTGGATCTCTAATAATCGGACGATTTGGACGACCTATATCACCCGTGAAGCCTAATCGAGTCGTTTTTCCATTTTCCTCTATTTCTAAAGCAATACTTGCACTTCCCAATATATGTCCCGCATCTCGGAAATATACTCGAACGCCATCGGTCACATAATGCCAACGTTCGTAACTCAATCCTAGAAATAATTTCATTGTTTTATGAACATCCTTTGAAGTATAGAGTGGCTCAAAGTATTTGTAACCTTTACGTTTTTTATATGCTGCATCTCTTTCTTGAATGCGTGAACTGTCCATTAACATCAATGCGGCAAGGCTTCTAGTCGCATGCGTGCAAAGAATTTCTCCATTGAAACCATCTCGGATAAGTTTGGGAATTTTTCCTGTGTGGTCAATGTGTGCATGAGAAACAATGAGGTAATCAATAGAACTTGGCTCGAATAACCATTCATTATTAAAATTATTAAAATCATCGTCGCTACCTTGATACAATCCGCAATCCAATAGAATTTTACAACCGTTGTCTAATGTAATTAAATGAGAACTACCTGTAACCTGCCTAGCTGCGCCACAAAACTTAACTTTCATAATCGGGTGATTTATAATTAGTTAGATTTTTAATAAATTATCATACGACAGATATAACCTATTCGATAGAATAATATTAAAAATAACTTTTTTTCTTGAGTATTGAAGTTGGTAGGCGTATTGAAAGTTAGAAATTAGGTAAAAAGGAGAGAAAATATTTGAAAATTAGGAACGATGAGATTGTTTCGTTTGAGGGAATGAGATAGTTTTTGAAAAATATAGTGGCTGAATTGACTTATAATGAACTTGTTTAAAAAAAAGAAGAATGCTTTCTACTTAAATCATTGATTTAGGTAGAAGCATTCTTTAATTAAGCGTGAGCCTAATATGAAGTTGTTCTTAAATTATTAGATGCTTTTTATAAATCAAATGCATTTGACTTTTATAAACTTATAATAATCGGTAACTATTGAGAAGGAGTGAGGTATCAGCATTTTCAAATAAACGCATAACTTAGTCTTTAGAAATAATGACTATTTTTTTACGCTAAAATCTACTGATGCCTGACACTTCATTCCTGTCTCCTGAATACTTTATTTGATGATAACTTTATCGTAATATACGGTATTGAAAATAGTCTCTATACGTACATTATACGTTCCTGCTTTAGATTGCTCTAAATTATAACGGATACTTTGCGCAGATTTACTATTCTCTTCGTTATATGCTTTAGTATAAACAGTTTCTCCATTATCATCCATCAAGCTAACCGAGCTAATCACTCCATTTGGATTATTAACAGAAAAACTATTATCATCCTTAGCTGTAACAGCTGGCTTCAATTCTAATTCCATTGCTGAAAGTAGGATTTCATTATTTCTAGTAATCGTTATTTTTTGATAAAAAGTCTTCGTAGAACGATTTACTTTCAATTCATATTCACCAGCATCTAGGTTGGTTAAGTCCAAACCTAAACCATAATCCAATCTATCTACAATCTCTTTAGTAAATAGAACTTCACCAGCTTCGTTAGTTAATGTCAACTCTGTCTTTTCACTACTAAGTGCATGTAGTATTATAATAACAGATTCCTCTGATGACTGTACTTCCAAATTACTTGGATCGATAACATATGTTGTATTAGCTGTTGCCAAGAAAGAACACATGGTAATTATTGCTACAAATAATGTATTTTTCAAATTTAAACCTTTCATTTTTCCTGATTTTTAGAAGCATCTTGCTATTGTTTTATTTAAAAAAGTAATTCCTAAACAAACAATTGATATCGCATTTTATAGAGTTGTTAATCTATCTTATCGACGCTTCCTGTTAATTAATAATAGTAGTATTTTGGTTCTGAATTAGTTAAGTTTTTAATTTGCATCTGTTGTAATTACAAGTGCAAGGTGATATAAAATTAAGTCAAAAGCAAAGTTATTGATGAAACTTTATTCTGATTACATTTTATTAACACGAGTAAAATAGCTTTTAATTTTGTTTAAAGACATGTTCTTATGGTAATGTAGAATAGGAAGGTATATTAGTTTGAAAAGTAAGCTAAGTCCAAGATAAATTCCGATTCTTGACTTGGTCAGATTAATGTCAGAAAATTTTATGTTAATTTTGATTCATCGAAATAACAATGGATTTAATATTAATCAGCGATTTTAGGTTGTCGAAATATCGCTGATTGAGGGGAGATTTTTTGATAAAATGGGAGATGAAGCAGGTTTGATTTAAGAATTTTTATAATAACCGTATATTTAATAGCTGATGTTACGCAAAACCTGATTTTACAGCGCCAAAGGTGCGACATATAATAGCATTGGGCAACGCCCAATGTAATTCGAATAAATAAACCGAGCACCAACGGTGCGTAATAAAATACATAACCTTCGATATGAAGTAGCTTTTATTACGCACCGTTGGCGCTTATTTTATGGTCTTTTCATTCATTGGGCGTTGCCCAATGCTATTATATGTCGCACCGTTGGCGCTTTAATTTGATTAAGTCATTTTGAACTTATCATCTTGCGTAACATCAGTTAATAATACAAAAGGTCAAACACTTCAAAAATATCTGACCTTTTGTAGGTAATATTAATATTAATACTTCACTAGTTTCATTGTTTGAATCGCACCCTTGTATCGAATCGTTACAAAGTAAATTCCATTTGGCTGATTGGAAATATCAATTTGGGAATCGGTTGCCTTATTTTCAAAATTTAGGACTAATATTCCTAATTGGTCATAAATTTCTATTACTGATTTCTCTGGTAAATTATCTAATTGAAAATAATCATGTGTTGGATTTGGAAATAACTTGATGTTATGATTTAAAAAATAGTCATGTGTCGAAGTATAATTGACTACAAGATTACAAGTAGTATCCATTTTTCCAACAAAAATATCTGGTTTAAAATTATGTTCATAAGAACCTGTAACATAAATGCTTCCATTTCCAGATTTTAAGATACTTGAGCTTGTTGGTTTGTCCCATCTTCCAGAAAGTGTATTTAAACATCTAATATTAGCACTATCATCTAAATGATAAATCGAAACAAATGAAGCTTGGTCAAAAACATTATGAAAAGCAGTAGAGAGAATAAAGCCATCATCTACATTGATAATATGTGAAGGAACTCCTCTATTAAGCGATTTTGTCCATAAAGTATCGCCGTTTCCATCAATTCTCATAAGTAACATTTGATAGCCAACATCAATTATTTGGTCATAGAAACAACCTAATAAATAGCCGCCATCATCCGTTTTTGTAATAGATGAGCAATAACTATCACCTATATTGTATTGTTTTCTCCAAATGGTATCGCCATCTAAATCCAACTTGGCAACAACTATATCACCATCATATTGACCAACTTCTAAAAAACCTGCAACAATAAGTAAGCTATCATGGCTTTCTATCATTTGATTGGTAGAAATAAAACTAAATGAATCGGCAACTTCCTGCACTCCATTAGCATCAACTCGATAGAAAAAAGTTTTATTATAATAGTTGTATCCATCTCGACCTATCATGAAATATTTTCCACTACTATGTTCAAAAGCAGAAATACCTGAACCACCCAAAGTAGTAAAGTGATTATCCCAGATAAGATTAAAACTAGTGTCCAGTTTCATCATATAAGCTTGTCCATTTTTAGAACCACCCAGAATGTAATTACCGTCCGAAGTATGTTGCATTGTATTTGCAAATTCATTGATTGTACTTCCAACAGTCTTCTCATTCAAAATTGCTCCTGTAGAACTATCTATCGTGACGAATAGCAAATCATAGTTGTTATTATTACTGTTAGAAGCTGCAACAACAACTAAATCTCCGTTTTTCTTTTCAATAATTACATCTGAATATTCCCATTTTGGCTTGTTTAGTACACTAAAATAATCTTGTTGGGCAAATAAGGAAGAACAAATGAGAAGAATGGCAAAAAATGTAAATATCCCTGTTTTCATGGATTATAATATTTTTGATTTGAAAAAGCTATGTTTTATTATTCTAATAAATTTAAGAAAGTTTCTCCTAAAAAAATTCTCCTACCCTCGAAAAGGTAGGAGAATTCCTATTATAGCTTCTTTAATACAAGAATGTTATACATTTTGCAGTAAAAATCTAATGTCTAAAATGTCTAACACCAGTCAAGACCATAGCCATTCCATTCTTATCGCAATAGTCTGTACTTTCGTTATCACGAATAGAACCGCCAGGTTGAATAACAGCCGTAACGCCAGCCTTGTCTGCAATTTCCACACAATCAGGGAATGGGAAGAACGCATCCGAAGCCATCACCGAACCAGCCACATCAAAACCAAACGCTTGCGCCTTTGCAATTGCTTGACGACACGCATCAACTCTTGATGTTTGACCGCAACCGCTACCAATCAATTGACCATTTTTAGCCAAAGCAATTGTATTTGATTTTAAGTGTTTAGCGCATTTTGTAGCAAACAACAAATCTTGGATTTCAGCGTCAGTCGGTGCTTTTTTAGAAACAACGTTAAACTCTGCTGCTGTTTCCATTTTTGTATCCGTATCGTGTTCAACTACACCATTTAAGATACTTTTGAATGTTTTTTGCTGCGCTTCAAAAGATTTTATTTTTAACAATACCCGTTTTTTACGCTTAGTTGTTAAAATAGTAAACGCTTCTTCTGAGAACGATGGCGCAATGATTACTTCAAAGAATAATTTATGAATTCCCTTTGCAGCAGCTGCGTCAACTTCTGTATTTGAGATTAAAATTCCACCAAATGCAGAAACTGGGTCGCCTGCTAGTGCATCTACCCATGCTTCCGAAATCGTTGGACGAGTAGCGATACCACAAGGATTGGTATGTTTTAAAACAGCGAAAGTTGGCGCATCGTCTTTGAATTCAGCCATTAAATTTACTGCCGCATCAATATCAACTAAGTTGTTAAATGATAAAGGCTTACC
>CAZMEH010000793.1:0-3216 GCA_964564885.1 uncultured Saprospiraceae bacterium
CCAACTCTGAAAGAGTTGTACTGCTTTAACTTGTGTGAATTATATTGTTGAACTCTTTCAGAGTTCGTTATTTATTCATCTTTAAACCACAGGTTTATCCCGAGCACTCGGGACGGCTATTCATATGTAACCATTTCATGGTTATTTTCTATTTCACTGCAAACTGTTACAATCAGTAAAATAACAAACGGCAATTTCGATTATTCGAAATTGCCGTTTTGAAATTAATGAAACGTCCATTATCAATTATCAATTAAACTTACAACTTAGCCAAACTCTCTTCAATCATTTTCAATCGAGCTTCACCATCCGCTTGTTTTTGGCGTTCTTTTACCAAAACCGCCTCAGGCGCATTATTTACAAAACGTTCATTGCTCAACTTCTTGCCAACGCCAAATAAGAAACCTTTCGCTTTCTTCAAATCAGCTTCCAAACGTTTGCGTTCCGCTTCAACGTCAACTTTTCTTTCTATAACCAAGAAGTATTTCTCCGTTCCAGAAACAAATGCAACACCATTTTCAACATCGTCGCTAGTCATTTCAAGGCTAGATAAATTAGCCATTTTCATAATCATCGCTTTGATGCGAACATCTGCGAAAAGTGCTTTTGCACTATCGCCAGCTTCAACAAATGCTTCTAATGCTACCTTTGGAGAAAGACCGTTTTTGCTACGCTGATTACGAACATTTGTAATCACCTCTTGCGCTTTTGCAACGTTTTTCAACAATTCCGCATCATATTCCGCTTCGGTCAACCAAGTACTATTCGTACAATCATCACCATCTTCACGCACACGCATTTGATGCCAAATCTCTTCTGTGATAAACGGCATAAATGGATGAAGTAAAATCAATTGCTTTTCAAATAAATCAATCGCCTTATCTAAAGTCGCTCTATCAATTGGCTGACCATATTCAGGTTTTATCATTTCCAAAAACCAAGAACAGAACTCATTCCAAACCAAATTAGAAATACTTACCAAAGATTCAGACAAACGATAATTATCTAAGTTTTGGTTTAAGTCCTTTAATGATTGATTTAAACGATTATCAAACCATTCAAAAGCTAACTCATTCACTGCTAATGCAGATTTATTTTCGTTGGTTTCAACTACTTTCAGTTCTTTAAGCAATCGAAGTGCATTCCACATTTTGTTACAGAACTTCGCACCTTCCTCACACATAGCTTCATCAAACTTGATGTCACCGCCAGCAGGAGCTTTGTAAAGTACACCAAATCGAGTACCATCCGTTCCGTACTTGTCCAACAACACCTTCGTGTTTGGTGAATTTCCGAGTGATTTACTCATCTTGCGACCTTTTTGGTCACGAACCATTCCCGTGAAATAAACATCTTTGAACGGTTTTTTATTTTCAAACTCTAAGCCTGCCATAATCATACGAGCCACCCAAAAGAAGATAATATCAAAACCAGTTACCAAAACATTTGTCGGATAATAATAATCCCGTTCGCTACACTTTTCGCCTTTTTCGTTCGTGTATTCACCATCAAAAACAGACATTGGCCACAACCAAGAAGAAAACCACGTATCAACTACGTCTTCATCTCTTCTCAAATCTGCTGCTGTCAAATTCGGATTATTCAATTCCTTTTGCGCTTGTGCAACGGCTTCCTCTTCCGTTTCCGCAATAAAAACCTTATCCTCATAATACCAAGCAGGAATTTGCTGGCCCCACCAAAGTTGACGAGAAATACACCAATCACGGACATTGTCTTCCGCCATCCAGTGATTATATAAATTCACGAAATTCTTCGGATAGAACTTAATATCTTCTTTCAAAACCGCTTCCAAAGCAGGTTTTGCCAATTGTTTCATATCAACGTACCATTGCAAAGACAACTTCGGTTCAACCACTGCGCCTGTGCGCTCTGAACGTCCGATACTTGTGCGATACTGCTCCAATTCTACTAAATGACCTGATGCCTTTAAAAGCTTTTTAATACCTATTCTAGCTTCAAAACGGTCTTCACCAACTAAAATAACCGCTTTTTCATTCAACGTACCATCATCATTTAGAATATCAATCACTTCTAAATTATGGCGTTTTCCGATTTCGTAGTCATTTTGGTCATGCGCAGGCGTTACTTTCAAAGCACCAGTACCAAAATCCAACGTCACATAATCGTCTTCAATAATCGGAATCGCACGATTGATTAAAGGAATGATTACCTTCTTACCAACCAAATGACGAAAACGCTCATCGTTCGGATTAATCGCAACTGCCGCATCTGCCATGATGGTTTCTGGACGCTGCGTTGCAATAACGACATGTCCGTCTTCCCCTTCGATGTCATAGCGAATATGATATAAGTGAGAATTTTCCTCACCATGAATTACTTCTTCATTAGATAAAACGGTCTTTGCCTGCGGATCCCGGTTCACCATTCGTAAACCACGATATAGCTTTCCACTATTGTATAAATCAACAAAAGCCTTAGTCACCTGTTTGTTCAACTTAGGCTCCATCGTGAAACGGGTTCTTTCCCAATCACAAGATGCACCCAGTTCTTTCAACTGTCCTAAGATTTTACCACCATATTCATCTTTCCAAGCGTGCGCATATTCCAAAAATTCCTCCCGAGTTAAGTCAGATTTTTTGATGCCTTTCTCACGAAGTAGCTTCACCACCTTCGCTTCTGTAGCAATAGAAGCATGGTCAGTACCAGGCACCCAACATACGTTTTTACCTTCCAAGCGAGCTTTTCTACATAATACATCTTGGATAGTGTTATTCAGCATATGTCCCATATGCAAGACACCAGTGACATTCGGTGGCGGTATGACAATGCTATACGCTTCTCGGTCGTCTGGTGTGGAATTGAAATAACGCTTATCCAGCCAATGCTGGTACCATTTGCCCTCAATGTCGGCAGGGTTGTACCTTGTAGAAATGCTCATATTTTAATTAATTATGAATTAAGTCCCGATAGCTATCGGAATAGGAATTGTGTTTTTTGCACTTTCCTTTTTTCTAATAATTAGCAATAATACAAAGTATTGAGTAAAAGCGTTTCTTTTTGGTGTGGGAATTTTTAGGTTTTTATTTTTTAAGCATCTTAAATAAATGGAATGCACTAAATTAATTAGCAAAATGTACTACCTCAACCCAAACTTGATTTGGGTTCTGCATATCTGTTTGCGGCTAATATTAGCGTGCTAGTGTTTTGTAGAACCCAAATCAAGTTTGGGTTGAG
>CAZMEH010000794.1:0-7231 GCA_964564885.1 uncultured Saprospiraceae bacterium
CTTTGAAAAATACCGTGGAAGTTTCAGAAATCGGCAGACGGCGAACGGTTGACGGCAGACGGCAAGGCGTTTTTTTCTACGAAAAATATTTTATCACGGGATTTTTCAAAGAACCATAACTTATAGCTGTTCGGTTAGATTATTTTCACGTTTAATAAATAGATGATGTTCAAAACTAAAATGGAGCATTCCTCCTCCTGACATAGCTAAACTAAAAAAACGCTAGTCATCGAAGAAAATCGATGACTAGCGTTTTTAATTCTATATACTGTAAGTTTCCTAGTTAAAGTCATTAATTGAACGACCTAAGAAGGTTAATGCTGAACGGAATCCAACATATGATTTTGCAGTATCTTGATATTCGTAGTTACGAGTACCTGTTTGGATAAAGAATGCAATATCCTTCCAAGAACCACCACGGATAACTTTACGTTTCCATGCTTTTGGATCATCCTTGTCTGCGTCGAAACGAATGTCAGGATTTAAATCATGTAAGAATGCATAAGCATTTTCGTAAAATGCTGAAGAAGTCCATTCTGCAACATTACCCGCCATGTTGAATAATCCATAATCGTTAGGGAAGTAAGCATCAGCTTTCACTGTGTACAAACCACCATCTTCTGGATAATTACCACGACCAGGCTTAAAGTTAGCTAATATACAACCCTTTGCGTTTCGTACATAGTAACCGCCCCATGGATAAGGTGCTAAATCGTGTCCTCCACGAGCAGCATATTCCCATTCATGTTCTGTTGGTAAACGGAAATCTTCTGTGTTTACTTCACCATACGCCGTACGGTAAGTGTTCCACAATTGAGTTCTCCAATAACAGAATGCATTTGCTTGTTGCCAAGTGATACCCACTACTGGATAATCGTCAAATGCTGGATGCCAGAAGTAATTACGTGTCATTGGCTCATTGTAAGAATAAGTAAAGTCACGAATCCAAACTAACGTGTCAGGATAAATTTCTACTTTTTCTTTTTCAATAAATTGACGACGAGGACTTTCTCCAAAGTCATGAGCTGCTTTTTTCCAATCCATCCACTGATATTCGTAAACGAATTTACGAGTATCATACTCTTTTTTGTTTTGGAAACGCTCGCTTTCAGGATAATACAGTTCATCTAAAGTTTCATCGGCCCAGTCTATTTCAGCTGTCCAGTCGATGTACTCATCTCCTGCTGCATTTTCTTCAAAGTTACCTATGATGTCGTGAGCTAAAGAGTCACGAATCCAATAAGCGAACTGTCGGTATTCATTATTAGTAATTTCCGTATCATCCATGTAAAAACCTTGGATGGAAATTGCTTTAGGACGTTGCACTAAAGTGTGATTTACGTCTTGATCAGAAGGCCCGATATGTAGCGTACCAGAAGGGATATATACCATACCATATGGGTTAATTCCTTTCCACGCCTGTCTATCTAAAACGCCTACTAGTTGCCCGTTATCACGTTCTGCACATGATGTTATAAAAATAACAGCTAAAACGGCAACTAGAATTTTCGAGAACTTTTTCATAATTGGCACCCGAGTTTTCTCCAGATTATTTAATCAGTATCTAAATAAAAGCATCATTTAAAATAGTTAACAAATCGAAACCTTAGTTTAATGGCACAAAACAAAGATTTATCGTTATCAACTCTTTTTTATGAAACACCAACCTTTTCAAAACAAAAACAACTGGAATGGATAGTTTTTGTAAAAAATGTTGTGATAATATACTATTTCGTTAGTTTTTGTGAAATCACATTTTATTAACTGAATTTACAGTCAATTTATTTTGGGACAATTTTAAAAAAATAATTTTGCAAGAACGATTATTAGGGAACTATTATCAAATAATGTTACCTAAGTGTCTAAAAGCGAAAATTAAAACACCACTCTTTTTAAGATTATTTTAAGATTGACCCACTTTTCCACAAAGATTCTCTTAATGTTCCGAAATAACAAAATTTAAGGCTAGTCATTTCAGAAAAATCATATTCTTTTATTCAAAAGCTGTATTTTTCTTCCAATTTCTAGTCTCTTAGGAACGTATAAAGAATAAATTATGCAAATTCTGGTAAATTACCTTATATCAAATCGAATACTCAAAATCTTTTCTATGCAGTGCATTTGGAAATTTTCATGATTTAAGTTGACACAAAATAAGTTGTAAAATGTTGTAATCTATTTTTTACACATTTCTTAAACTTTAAAATTCAGTAAAAATTGCTTGATTTCATTTTCAAATCCTTTTCGTTCTCCGAATCTGAAATCTACTTCGATGGGTAAAATGAAGATAGGTAGTTGATTTTCAAGGATATACTCCCGATGTTCCTCTAATCGAACCGCATCTTTTTCTGTTGTTAATATTATTTTTCTTTTACTCTCCAAGCCTTGAAATTGTTTAGTTAGGTTGGCTACATCATTTTTTGAAAAAAGGTGATGGTCTTGAAAATCAAGAATTCGAGCAAAGTTGACCGTTTCATCTAAGTATGACGCTAAGTAATCATTATTGGCTAATGCGGCTATTAAAATAACATCAAAAGTGTCATCTAAGTCAATTACCTCACTTCCATTGAAAAAATAATACGGCGCACCATATTTATAATAAGAAAAATAGACTTTTTGATTGGGTAATGGTTTAATTTGCTTTATAACTTGATCTGCTTCTTCTCTTGTAATATTATCTGGTGTTTTTGTAACTACAATAGAATTTGCTCTTTTGTAACCTGAACGCCATTCTCGCAGTAAGCCACTTGGCAATAAAAAATCTTCTGTAAATAAGTTACTATGACTTGTCAACAGCACACTATAATTGGGCGTCAATGCCCGATGTTGAAATCCATCATCCATCAAAACAACTTGCGTATCTGGTGAATGCATCATCAGTTTTGGAATAGCGAAAGCCCTATTTTCTGCAACTGTAACGAATACATCTCTGAATTTTCGTTTGAATTGTAATGGTTCGTCGCCAACTTCTTTGACAGACATATTAGCAGAAACAGCCAAATACCCTTTTGTCTTCCGTTTATAACCTCTGCTTAGCGTAGCTACATTTAGGTAAGGTCTGAGTAATTGTATCAAAAATTCGACGTGAGGTGTTTTTCCTGTTCCGCCAACGGACAGGTTTCCAACGACAATTATTGGCACATCGTAAGATACACTGCGCAAGATTCTTAAATCATATAATGAGTTGCGCAACATCAAACCTATTGCATATAATAATGTAAAAGGGCTTAATAAAACCGCTTGTGTTATTTTTTTTATGTTCATCCTCTATTTAACTGATCATTGAAAGTTGACAAAAATTTCTATTTAACTTTATTGACAACGACTACAAATGCTTTATTGTTCCATTTATTTGTACCTATTGTCAATCCGATACATTTTATCATAATTGCTCTTTTTTAAAAAAACCTAAATGGTAAACTTGGAATAGATACAACTCAGAATATTCTTGTTACTTTTAACCTTTACGTTTATTGATACAGAAGTAATTCATTACAACAATCTCAAATCATCTCCGCAACCCGAAGTTATGAAAAAATTACTACTAGGAGGACTAGTGTTCTTAGTTACTGGTCTTGCAGCTTATTTTCTTATTTTTAAAGAAAGTAAATCTACTGTTGAGGAGAATATTAAAGTGCAAGTAGAGCAAGGTGACTTTAAAATCTACGTTATTGCAACAGGAGAACTACAGGCAAAGCATTCTGAAAAGATTCTTGGTCCAGAAGGAATGAGGGCTGCTCGGATTTATAATGTTTCTATTTCTAAGCTTGTTCCAGAAGGCACGGTTGTCAATACAGGTAATTTTGTAGCTAGTCTTGACCGCTCAGAATTGGATGGAAAAATCAAAGATTTGAGCGCAGAGATTGAAAAAGCAGAATCAAAATTAACACAAACCAAAATTGATACAGCTATCGAAATGCGTTCTTTACGTGATCAGTTAGTCAATCTAACCTTTACGATGCGAGAGAAAAAACTCGAATTGGAGCAAAGTAAATATGAACCTCCTGCGGTTCTTCGTCGAGTAGAGTTGGATATGGAACGTGTTGAACGAGATTATAAGCAGCAAGAAACAAATTACGAATTAAAAGAACAACAATCTGTCGCTAAGGTACAAGAGGTAACCAGTTCTTTGGAAAAAACACAAGCACGGTTTGAGCAACTAATTGAGCTATCTGGCAAATTTACCATCAACGCACCTAGCCCAGGGATGGTAATTTATCAACGAACTTGGAATGGTAAGAAAGGACCTGGTTCTCGTATCAATTCTTGGGATCCTGTCGTTGCTCAATTACCTGATATGTCTTCTATGATTTCAAAAACATATGTTAATGAGGTTGATATTAATAAAATAAAGGTCAATCAACTTGTTGATATTCAAGTAGATGCATTTGCGGATAAAGAATTTAAAGGTCGTGTGGCTGAAATTGCAAATATTGGTGAGCAGCTTCAAAAATTTGATGCAAAGGTTTTTGAAGTTATTATAGAACTGAATGAAATGGATACGGTTTTGCGTCCAGCTATGACGACTAGTAATCAAGTAATGACCAAGACATTTTCTAATGTTTTGCACATTCCGCTCGAAGCGTTACACAGTACGGATAGTTCTTCTTATGTTTTTAAAGAAAGTCCTACAGGTAAAGTTATTAAACAGGAAATCATCTCTGGTGCAGTGAATGATAATTCTATTATTATTAAATATGGTGTTAAAAAAGGTGAAATGCTTTTACTTTCTATTCCAGAAAATGAAGCAGAAATACCCGTCTTACCAATTACTGACGAAGATAAATTAGCTTACGAAGAAGAATTGAAATCGGAAAAATATAAAATTCAGCAACAGGCGTTGAAATCTAAAAACTTGAAATAATCGGAAAGGTTCGGATGCCTTTGAGGCGTCCGAACCTTGGTTAAACAAAATTTATTAGCCATGCAAAGAACACTTTTCAATTTCATTTTAGCAGTCGAAGGTGTGATGGACAATCGGCTAAGAGCTATTCTTACTGCGCTTGGAATTGTCTTTGGCGTAGGTGCTGTCATTGCGATGTTAGCTATTGGGACAGGTGCAAAGCAAGAAATTCTTGACCGAATGAAGCTAATCGGTACTAATAATATTAATATTCAATCTTTATTGGAAGTGGAAGAAGGTGAATCAGAAGATGAAAATAGTAATGGTGAAAATAAAAACCCGTATTCGCCAGGCTTGACGCTCAAAGACGCAGAAACTATTCTTAAATCTATTCCAACGGTTGAAGCCATTAGTCCTGAAATCATCTTGCCTGTTAGTGTTGTTCAAAATGGTTTGCTCAAAAAAGCGAATTGCGTTGGTGTAACTAATACTTTTTTTGAATTGAATAATTTGAAAATGAATGAAGGCACGCTCTTTCATAATATTCATTTTCAAGAAGGAATGCCTGTTTGTATTATTGGAAATAATATTCAATCAAAGTTTTTTAGCAAAGAAAACCCACTTGGCAAAACGATTAAATGCGGAAAAACGTGGTTGCGCATCATTGCCGTTATGCAAAAACGGTTTACTAGCAAACGTAGTTTAGAAGATTTGGGCATTAGAGATTATAATTCTGATATTTATGTTCCAATAGAAACTGCTTTGCTTCGCTTCAAAAATCGGGCAGCAGTCAATCAACGACAATTAGATACGAAGCAACGATTTGCCGATTCTGACGATAATAACGACAACAATGATAAAGAATCTAGGAATTATCATCAATTAGATAGGCTAGTCGTTCGAGTTCATGATTCTAAACAATTGATTTCGACCGCTAGCGTAGTTGGTAGAATGCTCAAACGACGTCACCTTGACCAGAAGGATTTTAAAATAGAAGTACCTGAATTGCTCCTTGAACAAGAACAAAAAACACAAGAGACATTCAATATCGTGTTGGCTGTAATTGCTGGAATTTCGCTATTAGTTGGTGGAATTGGTATTATGAATATTATGTTAGCTTCCGTTTTGGAACGTATTAAAGAAATTGGCGTCAGGCGTTCGCTTGGTGCAACTCGTCAAGATATTGTCTTACAATTCCTTTTTGAATCTGTGTTTATAAGTCTAATTGGCGGTGTGCTGGGCGTCGTTTTAGGTATTGGCGCAGCAAATACGATTGCTTCTATTGCGGAAGTTACGACAATTGTTTCTACTTGGTCTGTTGTTTTATCCTTTGGCGTAGCGGCAAGCGTAGGTTTGGTATTTGGAATAATTCCTGCTCGAAGAGCTTCTTTATTAGATCCAATTAAAGCTTTGAGAAATGACTGATTTAATGGATAATGGATAATTAAGAGAAGTAATTAATTTAATGGACAAGGAGTTTTTTCAAGTAAAAAACGACTGACTACTAAAACACTTTCAATTATCCGTTATCCATTAAATTAATCATTTGTAAATATAAAAGTATAGGCTGCGACTGCTGCTCCTAAGCAATTAGCTAACATATAAATCCAAATATCTGCTATTCTAACAACTCCTAATATTACGACACTAATAGCTACGGCAGGATTAAAAACACCGCCGCTCACGCTACCGAATAAATAAGCACAACCGATTACGGTACAGCCGATGGCTAATCCATAAAAGGAATTTCCCTTTGTTCCTTTTCCTCTTGCTACATTTAAAATTACAAATACTAAAGAAAATGTTCCGAGAAATTCGGCTAATAACGATGGCATTGTCTGGTGAACTATTAACGTAGGTTCGACCAATTCACCACTTTCTGAGAATATCAACATAGCGACGGATGGCGCAATAAAAGCTGCTGCGAGTTGAGCAATAATATAACCTAAAATAAGATTTGTTTTAACTCCTCCTTCTATATAAAATGCTAATGTTACCGCAGGATTATAATGAGCCTTTGAAATATGTCCGCCTGCGTAAATCATCGCTATCAGTACTGTTCCAATACCTAAAAGTGCAGGAATTCCTGTTTCTCCTTTGATTACAACTACTGAAATTGCTAAAACCAAAAAAAATGTTCCAATGAATTCAACTATGTATTTTCTCATAATAGACAAGATTAACAGGATTTGCCTTATGACTTCCTAGAAGCCCTTTAAATTATTATTGTAAATTTTGAGAATAATTCCTACTATAAAATTGGCTCTTCGGTGAATTTAGTGGAAGTCTCAAGAATCGGCTGACGGCAAACGGCTGACGGCAAACGGAAAGTGTTTTTCGTTAAGATTTTCTTATGAAAATCATGTTTCCACTAAATTCTTCTAAGAG
>CAZMEH010000795.1:0-1907 GCA_964564885.1 uncultured Saprospiraceae bacterium
AAATCTGTCATAAATATAAACGAAAAAAATACCTTTTTTCCAATCTTATCTGTTCATTGTAAACTACCTCTTAACATATCATTTAAGTACAAAACCAATATATTGCCTCTAGTAAACTAGTTGTATAACTCGCTTGTTATTAGTCTAATATACTCTATAACTGGCTACTCCTCTAGTATTGTACAAATAAAAAGATAAAAAAGAAATTAAAATTACGAAAATGTGACAAAAAGTTATTTTTTTGAGAAAAAATGCTAAAATCAATTTGGAATAAACTGTATGGTCATCGGAAAGAAAATAAATTAGAAAGCTTAAAATCAGCAAGTGAAGCTACAGGAGTACCACCAAGTACGATAGCCTATCATGACAAACGTCAAAAAGAACGCAAAAAGAAGAGCGGAACGGATCAATGGGATACAGCTTGGGGACAATATTTTTTGAAACGAATGATAGTAAGTGTAATCTATACTTTTGGGATAAAAGGAGGAATGGGTTCAACTCGTATATCGGAGCATTTAGAACATTTGCAATTAGAGGGCATAGCAGCTATATCAGAAAGTAGTATACAACGCTTAACCAAAGAAATTGGCAACAATATATTATGGTATAAAGAACTACAAGAAGAAGGATTAGCGAAAGAAGCTGCCTCGGAGTTAAGAGAATTAAAAATAGTATTAGGTGTTGATGAAACGTGGTTAGAGGAGATGTTACTGGTTTGTCAAGAATTGACAAGTGGCTACCTTTTTTTGAAGAGTCAAGTAAAAAAAGAGATGTAATAAGCTGGTGGAAGCCTATAGAAGAAAAAGTACTGAATTGGGGAATGGAAGTAAGTTCAATAGTTAGTGATCGTGCAAAAGCATTAATAAAGTTAGGAACATCGGATTATTTAAATGTCATATCGATACCAGATTTATTTCATTTCACCCAAGACTTTGGAAAATTAGCAGGTTTACAAATAGGAAAAAAAAGAGCAGCAGCGAAAAAAGTATTATCGAATATAGTGGAATCAGGCAAGGGAAAACTAAAAGAGGAGTTGGCACAAGTTGAAGGAATTTATCAAAAGTATCGAAATGAAATGCAGCAAATAAATAAAACGATACATCCATTTAATGACAAAGATGAGTGGACAAGCCAAAGAGAAGTGGAAAAATCTTTACTACATTGCTTTAGAAGTATTGCCTCATTAGCCACTAAATTAGATATAAGTATAGTGATAACTCAGGCGAGTAAAATACTAGCTCAGATTTTACCCATTTCACAAGGAGTGGAAGCTTGGGTAAATATGGCAAAACAGGAATTAGGTACTTGGCTAAGTGTTAGGAAAATTAATAAAGAAGAAAAAAACTGGTTAATAAAAAATGCTTTGCCTTTTGTCTATTGGCAAATCCAATTGAATAGAACACCAGCCAAATTACGAAACAAAGATTTAAGAATTTACTATAAAAAGCGATTGCAAGAAGCCAAACAAAGAGCTTTGGATAACCCGATAACTAAAGAATTGGAAACTGATCGACAACAAAAATTACTTCTAATGGCTCACAAATTAGCGATTACTTTTCAAAGAGCCTCTTCTCAAACCGAAGGTAGAAATGGTTATTTGGCTTTTATCAATCACGCATATAAAGGATTTCCTAAAGATAGGTTAAACGTTTTGACTGTCATTCATAATTTTGACATCAAAAGAAAGGATGGCACTACTCCTGCTAATAGACTTTTCAATAAAGACTTTCCTGATTTATTTGACTTCATTTGCGCTAATGTGACAGGTTTCAAAGAACCAAGAAAAATAAAAAGCAAGTCTTTGACTATCAGTCTTTTACAACATTAGACGGGTAGCCCTATAACTTAAATATAAAACCATTCAAACCGTATGAATTGATTTTAAGAATTAGAAAAAATTTCCAAGA
>CAZMEH010000796.1:0-1522 GCA_964564885.1 uncultured Saprospiraceae bacterium
CCAACTCTGAAAGAGTTGTACTGCTTTAACTTGTGTGAATTATATTGTTGAACTCTTTCAGAGTTCGTTATTTATTCATCTTTAAACCACAGGTTTATCCCGAGCACTCGGGACGGCTACTCATACTTAACTCTTTCAGAGTTATTAAGCCAATTTTACTGTATCACTGCAAAGTCTTACAATCAATTATTTTACTCGTTTACTCCTTCTTGGATTTTAGTTAGAATATGATTTTGAATATTTTTTATCCATTCTTTTTGTTGATTTTCTGTTAAATGTTGATTATATTTTAAAGTGTATTTTTGATTAATTAAATTGTCTGAAATGGAATAGGTAGTTTTAGAAAAATCAATATCAAATCTAAACGAAATATATAATTCTTTTTGAGTAGTATCTTTCAATCCATTCCATAAAAAAAGTAAAGACATACTACTCATCCCTTTTTCTGAAATTTGATTAAATACATTTGTATCAAAATCATCTTCCATATTAGCCGTTCCGCCATTAACTAAAAAACCTTTCCTTTTCATAAAGAAAAACCTATCAAACTTTGAGAGCTGTTCTACACCAAACATAAAAAAAGGAATAACTACTTCATCTAAAATATGTCGAATATTCTCTTCTGTTTTCAAAGGTGTTTCCATCTGCCTTGCTTTTAACTGATGGTCTAGTGCTTTTAATTTCTTATCAATATCATCCTCTTCTTCAATCGACTCTCCATTTGCTGCTAGGATAGACATTTCTAAAGTATCAATCACTGCTTGACCTAAAAAAATAGCCAAATTTTCTAAGCTATCAAATTCACTTATATTTAAAGCAGTATAATAATATTCTCTTTTTTCTTGTTTTACGACTGCTGGTGCATATCCACAAAGCATAAAAATTAAGTTCGTCATAATTCGAGCCATTCGACCATTACCATCTCCAAATGGATGAATCCGAATAAATCTCAAATGAAACCCAGTAGCTATTAGAAGCGGATGCAAATCATATTTTTTCTTTTTTCGTTTGGGTGGCGAAATATGATTGTTTAGCCAATTAATTAACTCATTCATTAGTTTAGCTACATCCTCTGGCGGTGAAAAATTAAGTCTTTCATTATTATCCATAATGATATAATTAGAAATAGTTTTCCATTCACCTGGATTGATTTCCGCTATGTCATAATCAGCATAAGGTTTAACTAAAATAATTTTATGAAATTTCTTAATAAGTCTTTCAGTGATTTTTAAATCTTTGTTTACTATTTTATACAAATCTTTCAGCGCATCATTATGTCCATCCATCTCTAAGTAATCACGAAAAGGCTTTCCTTTTGCCGTGTTAAGTCCTAGCATTAGCAGTTTAGTCTCTGATTTAGACATAGTGTTACCTTCGATACTATTCGAGTGATAGTTCCAATCTAATCTGATTTTTTGATTCAATCTATTTAAATGGTCTTCTCTTAAAGGTTGGAAACTCTCCAACTCTCCTTTCAATGAATCCATTTTTTCTATGATACGTTCTAAATCCATATCTATAA
>CAZMEH010000797.1:0-2353 GCA_964564885.1 uncultured Saprospiraceae bacterium
ATAATAATTACTCGTTTTTTTACAAAGTCAGATTTAATTGATAGACTTGCAGTAAAGGACGAGTTATTGGGTTAATGAGGTGTTGAGGGAGACCATTAATTCAAAATTCATTAACTCAATAACTCGTTCCTCAACAGCTCAATAACTCGTAACTATGCCAAAAATTGTACCGAAAAAAGCACGTAAAAACCAATGGGCCGCCTTTTCAATTGCTGCAATTGTTTTTATGTTTTCCCTTACATTGGTTTGGAAAATTCAATACGCTTATCCAGACCGCTTTTATTAATTTTTTATGCCTAAATAAAGTGCTTTCAAGATGAATGACCAAATTTTAGATGATTTTGATGAAGCCAAATCAATAGACAATGAAATAGAAATGCCGATTTGGAAATATAGGATAGTTGGTGTTTTTAGAATGTTTATTAGTTTAGTTATAATCTTTATGATTGCTAGAATGACAGATATATTTCAATATCTATTCTCGTCAGAAGAGGTAGAAAAAGATCTGATTATTCCAGCTATCATAGCTATAATCGTTATCATATTATTTATATTTCCAATTATCTATCATGTTAATCAAGGCTGGGCAGAATTGAGGTTAAAGCTTGGATTTTCAAAAAAGAGACGATTTCGTAGTGCTGGAATTATTGCAAATATTTTCTTTATTGGTGCTTTCAGTATTAGAATTATATTCATCGGCTTTGAGTTTCTTTATTCTGAGGAAACACTTTTTGTGAAAATACCAACACTGATAGGTATTTTAATGGGACTGGCGATGATACTAGGTGTATTAATAACCGTATTAATGATGGATAAAAAATATCGATTGGCAACGGGTGTTTTAAACAAGTTCCTTATAAACAATTCCAATTAAAAGTTACTATGTTAAAAGTTCAAGACCTTTCCATTGGTTACAATAAGGATTTACCACTTATTGAAAATATCAATTTCAATATTAAGAAAGGTGAATTAGTTGCTATTCTTGGTCGAAATGGAACAGGCAAAACGACTTTATTAAAAACGATTACAGGATTTTTAAAACCAATTAGTGGCAATGCTTTTATTGATGGAGCAGCTATTACAGCATTAAAAGCGTCTGATTTAGCCGTAAAAGTAAGTATTGTCAATACGGAACGCATTCGGATGAATTACTTCTCTGTGCGAGACTTTTTGGCTTTAGGGCGATTTCCTTATACGAATATGATTGGTCAATTGAAAGATGAAGATGAAAAAATCATTAATGATGTGATTGATTGGCTAAAAATAGAATTGCTTTGTCCAAAATACCTCAATCAATTGAGCGATGGCGAGTTACAAAAAGTATTGATAGCGAGAGCATTAGTTCAAGATACGCCGATTATTTTATTGGATGAACCGACAACACACCTTGATTTAGTGAATCGTTTTCAAATCTTTAAACTACTTCAACGGCTTTGCCACAAAATGAATAAAACGATTATCCTGTCTACACATGAAGTTGAACTGGCTTTAGATTTGGCAGATAGTATTATTTTGATTGATGAAAATAGAGAATTGAAAGTGGCAACTAAGCAAAAGTTTCTTGAAAATGATTGGATTTCAAATGCTTTTCAACAAGAAGGAGTTGTTTTTGATAATGAAACGAGGCGATTTAAATATACGGAATAGTGAAAATAATAAAGGGTATGATTATTATAATCATACCCTTATTCGGTTTTTTTGTTAGTTGAAACTAGTTAAATTACTGATTAATTGCGTTAATTGGTCAGTCTGTTCTTACTATTGTTGATCTTGGGAAGAGTAATTTGAAACAATTTTCAAAGCTTTACGTCCAGCAAATATAACTCCCAAAATAAGTGTATAAGTAAGTGTGGCTGTCATTATAATTAATTTTATGATACAAAATGAGTTAGTAAGTCTTGTACTTTATGGTGTAATAGTTTTGATTAATTGGGGCAAATATAGGAAAGGATTTGATAGCTAAAAAATAATTTATCAATATTTTAACAAAAAAATAACCTGTTTTTTGAAACAAATCTAAAAAACTAAAGTGTTTTTTATGATGATAGATTTTCTACTGTTTGTAGAACGGATTAAACACTCAAATGACTACAATCACTAAGTTTATTTAGTAAAATAAAAATAATCGGATTGATTATATCAAGTAATATCGATATAACCAATCCGATTATTTTGGCCTAGAGAAGCATTTTTTTAAAATGCTTCTCTAAAAATTACTAGTAAAACGTCTTGTCCATGAAATTTTACCGAGATTTCGGTATAAGCGTGACAAGCTGTGCGTTTTTTGAAACTTCCACAATAATTTCAAAGAATTTTCATCCCTCTATTTTTGACAGCCGTAGGCGATCTCACA
>CAZMEH010000798.1:0-4685 GCA_964564885.1 uncultured Saprospiraceae bacterium
TTGTTCCTAACTCATTCATTGATAGACATATATGAAAGTTTTGATATATTAAAGTAAAAAGAAATGTTATTTTTTTTGATATTTTTTTTATTCGTATGCAACTATTTTAGAATTTATCTCGACTTAGTAATAAAACATATCTGTTAAACACTCTTTTTAAGAGTTTTATACCTTAAGATAAAACAGAATATGTTGACTTGATTTGAAAAAATTATTTAATTAGATATAAATAGTAAGAAACATGGCTAATCAGAATGCGCAAGTATTAATTAATGTAAATAACGGAGAAGTTTTATTGGATTACTCAGAATTGAGAAAAGCAGTAATGGTTTTACGTGCAGTAAACCATAAATTGCGTCAAGATATTATTGGTCTATTAAGTAACAGTGAGCAAATGACTGTAACGGATATTTATATCAAATTACGTCTAGAGCAATCAGTTGCTTCTCAACATTTAGCTATTTTGCGTAAAGCACAAATTGTAAATACAACACGTAACGGTAAATTTATTTATTACTCTTTGAATCCAGAACGTTTAGCTCACATCTCTCATTTAGTGGAAGATTTAGTTCAGTAAAAACGGATTTAATAGCCATCTTTTATAGATGAATTTTACCTAACGGAATTCAACTGTATTTCAAATTCAATCAAAATTAATACTATCTGTATTGATAGTAAATATATATAGTTTGAATAATAAACTTTGCTCAATTTTTATTATCAACTACAACCATTTGGATTTTTTTAAATATTGTGGAAGAGATTTAAAATAATTCTCAGACAAAATAATAGCGCATAGCTATGATTGTTTGTAGCACCCTTCTTGGCATCCTTGCTAAGAAGGGTTTTGTTATTTTAAAACTCATTGATAAATAAATTTTAGATATATTTTGCCAAAATTATTAGGCAACCAACGTTTTTTATGAAACGTTAGCAGCAAAATATACTTTTCAACGTTCTACATACAAGAAACTAATTTCAAAACTAGAAGAACTATTCATTATAGCCTGAATATTTTTTGCTGAACTAAACAAAATATAAAAAGAGTTAAATTTTTTATTTAATTTTTTCAATACGAGAGAAATTTTTTAGCAATAGTTTTTCCAAATACGAAAGTAAATGGATATCGCACTAAATCTTAAACGACAAGAGAGTCTCTTAATAGAAGCCTGTATCAACAAAGAACGATGGGCTCAAAAAGAACTCTATGAAACTTATTATGGTAAGATGATAGGTGTGTGTCTGCGTTATTCTAATAATCATGAAGATGCAAAAGACATACTTCATGAAGGATTTATAAAAGTATTCAGAAATGTCCACAAATATAAACCAGGAACTTCTCTTGGTGCGTGGATACGAAGAATTATGATAAATACTTCGATTGATTTTTATCGTAAAAGTATCAGACGCAGAACAGAAGACTTGGATCAAGCGCAGCACAAAGTAAATGAAGGAGAAGATCCTATTAGTAAGTGTAGTGCAAAGGAAATTATGCAATGTGTCCAAAAATTGTCTCCTGCTTACAGAGCAGTATTTAATCTTTACGCAATCGAAGGGTTTTCGCATAAAGAAATAGCTAAACAATTAACAATATCAGAAAGTACTTCAAGATCTAACTTAGTGAAAGCTAGGGCAAAATTGAGAAATATGCTTTCATCAAAATATCCGCACTATGGACAATAATTACATAGACGAAATGGTACGTGACTCTATCGGAGAATACGAAATGGCGTTTGACTCTGCGGATTGGGATGCTATGGAAGAGCATCTCGAAACGGATAATCAGGTACGACGTAAGCTATATGCAACCAAAGCAATTGAAGCTTGCTTGATGCTGGTAACGGTTTGGACGATTATGCAATTTGTAGAAATGGATAATTCTGCAAGTTATCAACCAACATTGATTGAGCATCAAGAAAAACTTCCACCAGCAATTGATAGCGAACAGATTATTCCACTAGAGACGGATGAGAATCTGCAAGATGTTAATTCAGAAAAAAATATTCAACAGCAAAAAGAATGGAATCTTTTATTGAAAAATGTTCCTATTGCCAATAGTGCTTTGAAAACAGTTGAAACAACTACTATTGAAGCTCATGTTGATAGAATTATTCAAGTCAATGATAATAAAGAATCTAAAAATATAGATTTTAAAAAAATTATTGATCAGGATAATGCCACACCTATTGCTTCTCTAGCACCAAAAATGTTTGATGTGAATGATAAAGTCTTTTTGAAGCGAATCGATTTAGGTTTAGACCAAGAAGATGGTATTCAAAAAGAGAAAGCACATAAATATAGAATTGCAGGTCATTTTGGAACTAATGTTTTTAATAAATTAATACAAGATGAATCTAGTTATCTAAGAACAGCAAGTTCTGATAATCAAAAAGTATTCAATATACTAGGTGGTGTAATTATAGATAGGCAGTTGAAAGAAAAACTGAGAATAGAAACAGGTGCTATTTTAGCTTATCAGAAAAATGAAGTAACTAATTCAAGTATTGGACTAGTTACTTATAGTGAAAGTATGTCAACAATAAGCACTTCTTCTATCGAAATACCTGTGAATGTACTTTATGAGATTTGTAGGAATGAAAAGAATGCTATTTACGTATTAGGAGGTTTAAGTAATTACCTTAGATTGTCAGTGGGAAAAGAATATGATTATTCTAACCAAGCAAATCAAACTAATTCTGATCCTATGGTTTTAGATAATACTGTAGAACGAATTGATGGATTATTGATGACTAAAGAAATGCCTGATAATCACTATGCTTCGGTTAATGTAGGCGCTGGATATGAAAGGAAATTGAATAAACGGTTGTCTTTATTTGCGCAAGCAACATTTAAAAGAAGTTTTGGTAAAATAGGCGTAGATCAAGACGATATGGCAATTGTATCACTTTCAGCAGGCGTAAAGTCTATTTTGTAAAAGAATATTTTAGGATTGAACTTGTTTAAGAATGAGTTTTTAAACAAGTTCATTAGATAAATCCTCATACTACTACACCTTTTAGAAAAGAGAGCAGAGAACAGAGACAAGGACTAGAATTCTTAATTCATTGATTATCAATGATGAAAAATATAAAAAAACCTCTCTTCTTTTTTTTGAAAAAATGTACAGCAGTATGATAAATTATATAAAAAGGTGCTTTAGAGTAGAAATACTTTAAAGCGCCTTTTTTGTTTTGCAAGAACCTGAATGAATTGAAAGGTAGATTGTATATTTGAGCTATTATTTGTCAAAAAACTAATATTCGTTTATATGAAAACTATTTTAATTAAAAATGCTCAAATCGTCAATGAAGGTGTCATCATAACTGGCGATGTTTATATTAAAAATCAACGTATTGAAAAAATTGCTTCAAGCATTGATCAAAAGGCAGATATAGAACTTGATGCAACGGGTAAGTATTTGATGCCAGGTATCATTGACGATCAAGTACATTTTCGGGAACCTGGTTTGACGCACAAGTCAGATCTTTATACAGAACCTCGTTCGGCAGTAGCAGGTGGCGTAACTTCTTTTATGGAAATGCCAAATACTAAACCTAATGCCTTGACGCAAGAATTATTGCAAAATAAATATGATATTGCGGCTCAAAAGTCATTAGCGAACTATTCGTTCTTTATGGGTGCGTCGAATGACAACATCGAAGAAGTATTGAAAACAAACGAAAAGGAGGTTTGTGGTGTGAAAATTTTCATGGGTTCGAGTACTGGAAACATGTTGGTTGATAATCGAAAAACACTACAAAATTTATTTTCTAAAGTTCCAATGCTGATTGCAACGCACTGTGAAGACGAAGCAACGATTAGAAATAATGAAAAAATATACAAAGCAAAGTATGGTGAAGATTTAGCAATTCGTTATCATCCTGAGATTAGAAATGTGGAAGGTTGCTACAAATCTTCCAGTCTGGCGATTGAATTAGCGAAGGAATATAACACACGTTTGCATGTTTTACATATTTCTACGGCGGAGGAAGTTGCACTTTTCCGAAATGATATTCCATTGAAGGATAAGCGGATAACAGCAGAAGTTTGTGTTCATCATTTGTATTTTAATGCGAGTCAATATGACACATTAGGAACACAAATTAAATGTAATCCTGCCATTAAAAGCGAAGCGCATCAAAAAGCATTGTTTGCAGCACTTTTGGACAATCATTTTGATATTATTGCAACCGATCATGCACCACACACTTGGGAGGAAAAACAAAATTCTTACTTTAATGTACCGTCTGGAGTACCTTTAGTACAACATACGCTTAACATTATGTTGGAATTTTATCAGCAAGGGAAAATTTCTTTAGAGCGAATTGTAGAAAAAATGTGTCATGCACCAGCTATTTGTTTTGATGTAAAAGAACGTGGCTACATTCGAGAAGGTTATTATGCAGATTTGGTGTTAGTTGACCCAGATAAGCAGTGGAAAGTAACTAAAGATAATCTTCATTACAAATGTAATTGGTCGCCGCTGGAAGGTCATACTTTCAAAGGAAACATTGATAGTACTATAGTGAGCGGACATTTAGCTTATCACAATGGTATTTTTAATGAAAATCAAAGAGGAATGCGAATGACTTTTGATCGATAAATTATTTAATATACAATTTACATTGTATAATTGAATGAAGTATTAAATAACTGATGTTACGTAAAGTATAATTTAGAGAACT
>CAZMEH010000799.1:0-1501 GCA_964564885.1 uncultured Saprospiraceae bacterium
TTCTTCTGTCTTTGTTTTTTGAATAGATTTTGTTACAACTGGCGTAAATTGATCGAATCGCCAAAGCGTTTCTTGAATCCTGCCGTGTATCGGCTCATAATGATTTGCTTCGCCTATTTCAACAATTTTTTGCTTTTGCTCATCATTCAAAAACGGTAGTTTTTCTTGATTATGCATCCAAAGCAAAGCTTGATAAGGTGTGTCTAATTTAAATTCAGATTGTATAGAATGAGTTATTTTTTTTTCTACTTCGGTGAGCTTATAAAATGGCTTGATAGACTTTTTATAATCCTTTCTAACATCAAAATTGGCTAGTTTTGATTTCAATTCATCTATCCCTTGCCCAGTTCGATTACTGATAAGAATCACTTCACAATTAAATGATTTTGAAAGCCTTTCTTGATTTACAATTAATCCTTCACGCTTCGCTAAGTCATTCATCGTTAGTGCTAAGATAGTTGGAATTTTTAAATCTTGCAGCTGAGTAAATAGCAATAAATGCTTCTCTAAATTCAGAACATCCGCAACGTAAACAATCACACTTGGATAAGCTTTATTATTTCTATCAGACAACACATTCAAAACCACTCGTTCATCTTGCGTTGTAGGGTGCAAACTATACGTTCCAGGATAATCGACAATAGAAATGTCTTTATTACCAACTGTAATAGAGCCTGTTTTTTTATCAACGGTTACGCCTGGAAAATTTCCAACCTTCTGCCTCAATCCCGTTAATTGATTAAACAATGACGACTTTCCACTATTCGGATTACCTACTAGACCAACTATAAATTCAATATTCATATGCTCACTACAATGCTTTGCGCTTCTTCAATCCTTAGCGCAACTCTCTGGTTATCAAACCTTAAATACAATCCTCCTCTCAGTGGAGCTTTACCCAAAACTTCGACTAGACTACCAGGTAAAATACCCATAGCCACCAATCTACTCGCCAATACTTGGTCTGTAAATCGTAGGATTTTTCCTTTTTCCTTTCGCTGCAATTGAGCGATTGACTTATTAGATGCTCTATTCAAAATCCTTTTCTTTAATTAGTTTAAATAAATTCAAGCAAACTTAAGAAAAAAAATCGTGTAGGAAAAGTACAAATATTAATAGTTCGCCAAAAAATAGCAAACTATTTTTTAGCATTTAACCATAGGAATTCTTCAAACAAATTGCTACCTACTAAATGTTAAGTAGCAGCCATTTGTTTAGTAATAATCTTTACAATTAGTGAAGGAAAATAAAGAAGTCGCTCCAAAACAATATGTCTTTAGGTAAAAAAATAGAATATGAATAAAGGAGGACGACCAAAGGTAGGGTATTCTAGTTCTTAAACAAGTTCATAGAAAAGAAACGGTATTATACTAATTTACCTGAAAAGATTAAACGTCACTTTCTAGGTCAAGAATACCTTCATTTAAGGAAAGGAAGCCAACGCTATATATCAGAAATATTTGAATGTTCTTGTGATACAATACGTAAAGGAGTAGAAAAA
>CAZMEH010000800.1:0-1670 GCA_964564885.1 uncultured Saprospiraceae bacterium
TTTGTACCGTTGACTTTAGTCGACAAGGTGTATAGAATATTTGTATAGTGTTAGCTATACACCTTGTCGACTAAAGTCAACGGTACAAATTTATCACTTTCCTTCTTGTTTTTTAATAAAATCTTCTCGCTTGAATAAATTATCAAGTACTTCTCCGAGTTGCTCACCTCCTATTCGCTTAGAAACGATTTTCTTTTTCTGGTCTAAAACGAAAACTACTGGTGTAGATTTTACATCATAAATCACAGGAAAACGAGAACGCAAATACGGATCAGTCAAATTCAACATTCTGTCCATGTCTTTCTCTTTGATGAACTCTACGCAACTGTCATAATCTTTATACGTTTTTGTACAAACACTATAAACTTCAACGCCTTTCGATTTATATTCATCATAGAACTTTGCGACTAAAGGCATTGTTTTTTTACAATGTCCGCAATCTGGTGCCCAAAATATCAAAACAGTGTATTTTGCATCAATACCATGAAGACTCATCGGAATTGGCTTATCTCCTTCTTTCTTTGGAAAAGTTTGAAGCGTAATATCTGGCGCAATTTTATTACAAAGTAACGGACGCAAACGATCTGCATCGTCTTTAATTCCTGTCAACTGTTTGTCGTCTAACCAATCTACTTTTCCATTCAAATAGTAATTATCAGCGATGTGAACATAAACCGCATCCATACAAACGACTTTAGTTTTGGCGTAAGTATTCAGTAATTTGATAACAAAATACTTGAACATATCTTTATCATTCGACGCTAAAGACAACACACGATCAACGTGAAACGCAACAGAATCTGGATGCTGAGGAATTACTTTATCCAAGTAACGATCAACTTTTTTCGGCAACAGTGGCGTTTGCAATAATCTGCCATCGCTCAAGTCGCAATGCTCAAAATAATGCTCGACATAATAACGATAGCGGAAAGTAGAATCTACTTTACCATCAGCATTTTTTGGTGGTTCTGGCACATCCAAATCCATACTTGTCTTGATAAACTTAGCAACAAAAGTCGTTGAATGTTTACTAATGAAATCTTTCTGGTAAGCAATTACATCATTGTTTACATTCTTTAGAACTTCTTCCAACTCCTTAATTTTTGCTTCATCCTTACCTTCTGTCTTAGCTTTTTCCTTCTTCAATTCATCTACTTTCTTATCAGAAGAAGCTTTTTGTTGATTAAGGTAAGCCACATATCCTTGAAACAAGCTATTGTTTTTGGAGTTTTTATATTCCATCTTACCTTGAATATTACCTAATTCTGTGGTCACTTTGAAATGCTGGTCGTCTGCGTCTACCATCAAATCAAAACTATTATTCTTTGGAGGAATAACAATCATATACATGCCGCCTTTCAATGTTTCTTCGCCTTTGTAGCGATAAGTTCCAGGCGTTTTTGTAAAAATCGTGTCCTTAATATATGGTTTGTCTGCATAGTAATATGCTAGAATCACATAATCGGAAGTCAATCCTTTAATGTTTATTTCAATATCATGTCCTTTTTCGGTAGGTTGAAATGATTGAAATAGTAAACCTGCTAGCAGTAGAAAAGCTATATTTAGCAAAATTCGCTTCATAGTTTATTTTAAATTTTTAGTTCCTTAGTACGTCTACGAAATTTTATAAATAAACAAGTTCATTCACTCTAATTCGTAATTCTTAATTA
>CAZMEH010000801.1:0-2014 GCA_964564885.1 uncultured Saprospiraceae bacterium
TGCTTCTTTCACCGCATTGTGATATAAATCCTTAGCCATAATTATTAAAAATAACCTTTTTAAATCAAAATTGCAATACTAATCCGTTTCTCCAAATGCCTTTTTTTGCGCATGATACAATTCCATTGGCAAGTCAAAAACTTCTGAATTTTTCTTGTTATTATTCTGAACAAAATGAACAGAATTAATATACGGCTCAGCTAAATTTATTTTATCTAATGGCGTAACGACCATCAATTGCAAATTCAATTGCTTGAATAATTCCATCGCATAAACAGAATTTTCTGGATCAACTTTGCTAAATGCTTCATCGACAACCGCAAAACGGAATGACCTGCGTTGACTGTTCGCATTACGAATACCAAATTGATAAGCAATGGCGGAAGCTAAAATCGTGTAAGCTAATTTGGCTTTTTCACCGCCCGAAAGGCTCTGACTATCTTGGTAATATTGTCGTTCTAAGTCATCTGCTCGGTATCGTTCGATGGCTGCGAACTCTAGCCAATTACGAACATCAGTGACTTTTTTACGCCAAGGTTCATTGTTGGATAATTCTTCAATTATTTTTTGAATGCGCTTGAAACTCTTTTCTAATTCTACATCATCACCTTGTACTAATTTCGCTGGGTCTGGCATCGCATCTTTGAGCATTTGTTTGAAATCTCGCACCGCATTATCTCTAGTTTGATGCACATCCAATTGAATATAAGTCAACGGTTTACTATTGAAATTAATATCTCCAAGCGAATTGTTGATTTCTTCAATACTTTCTAAAATTTGAACTTCCTTGTTTTCCAGTGATGTTTTAAAATTAGCAATATCAAAAATCAATCGCTCATTCAACCAATCTTTAAAACGCTTTTGATATTTTGGTAAATCCTCTTTTTGTATCTTATTATAAATGCGTTCAAACTCTTTCAAATATGTCATATCTGGACGCAAATCAATCGTTTCTGCCATCCAGTTTGGATATTTCTCCAACACAGAAGCAACAGGATTGATGAATTTTTGCATCGCTAAACCTAATTTTCTATCGGTCGAACTCAATGCTTTTTCTTGCGTATTCAGTTCTTGTTTAATGGCTTTCGTTGCGCTATTTTCGATTTTTTTAATCGTCGAAATCATCAGTGTTTCGCCTTGAAAGTAAGTCTGAATAGTTGCAATGTCTTTTTTAGAAATATCGACTAGCGTGCTTCCTAATATTTCACTGACTTCTTTAAGTTCTTGTTTATAATTCCCTAATCGGCTTTGAAGATTTCCACGTTGTTCCACTAATCGGTCACGATTACTTTCTTCGGTTTTGATTTGAGATTTTAAATCTTGCAATTGATTTTCTAAGGCTTGCAACTGATTAGAGCTTTGAAGAATCGTCGCTTTCTCTGTTTCATATTGCTTAATATTTTTGACTAACAATTTCCAGTCAATTTCTTCGTATTGCTCAAAACCAATTAAGCGATTTAGATTATCTCTTTTTGTCGTGATTTGTTTACGCTGACGTTCAAAATTATCTAGCTGATTTTTTAAATTACGAATTTCATTTTCTATAGTTTTCGCTTCTCTTTGCACGTCCAAAACGGTGCTGCGATTGTCCCAACCCATAATGTGTTGACGACCTTTAATAGTATTGTCCTTTTCGTGCCAAGTCCGATTTCGAATAATGCCTTTATCCGTTAGGATTTGGTTCGTTTTCGATATTTTACCATAACCAACCGCACATTCAAAATTAAATTCTTTCGCAATCACATCTTTAAACCATGCGCTGTACGGATGATTCTGAGTAATTTCTATTTTATTAATTAAGCTACTTTTCTTAAATTTTGTTTGCTCTACAGGCGAAGTATCGTTGACCACACGAAAACGAATTTTGCCCGTCATTTTCATACGAAAAACCAAAACCAGTGCTGCGTCATAATGTTCTTCTGGTATTAATAAACAAATAGAAAGCGGTCTTAATGCCTGTTCAATTACGGTTTCCCAATCTTTAGCATCGTCTTTTACTTTCATCAATTCCGCA
>CAZMEH010000802.1:0-3991 GCA_964564885.1 uncultured Saprospiraceae bacterium
AAAATCGGTTCTACTCGACTTCGTATTTCTGCAAAATCAAATGTTGGACGCTTTAAAATAGCAGCCCATTTATCTGGTGTTGGATATTTGTATTGTTTCATATTATCATTTTTTCGATCGGTGCGACAAGGATTCCTTCGCCACCAGCATCTCGAATTTGGTCAATAATATCCCAAAAATCATCTTCATTGATAACGGAATGAATCGAACTCCAACCTTCCTTGATGAGCGGTAAAATACTTGGACTTTTCATACCTGGTAGCACGTTAATGACATCTTGAATTTTGTCATTTGGCACATTGAGTAAAATATATTTGCTCTTTTTCGCACGAATAACAGCATCAATTCTAAAGACTAACTTGTCTAGTATTGCCTGTTTTTCTGCGCTCAAGTTTTTATTTGCAATCAAAACAGCTTGTGATTGCATCACGGTTGCCACTTCTTTCAAGCCATTTGACAATAGCGTGCTTCCAGTACTGACAATATCAAAAATCGCATCTGACAAACCGATACTTGGACCTATTTCAACGGAGCCGCTGATTTCTCTAATTTTACAATCCAAGTTATTTTTATCTAAAAAGTCTTGTAAAATCTTTGGATAAGAAGTCGCAATAGACAAACCGTTCAAGTCTTGAATATTGTTGTACTCGAAATTTCGTGGCACAGCGATGCACAAGCGGCATTTTGAAAATTGTAGTTGACGAATAACTTGAATGTCTTTACCTTTTTCGATTAATTCATTTTCGCCCACGATTCCTATATCCGCTACACCATCAGCGACGTATTCTGGAATATCATCATCTCGTAGAAAAAGTAATTCTATCGGAAAATTATATGCTTGTGCGGTCAAACGGCTTTTCATTTTTGGATATGAAATACCGCAAGATTTGATGAGTTGACTACTATCGTCACTCAATCGCCCTTTCTTCTGAATGGCTAATTGTAACATTATTGATTGGTTAATGAATACTTAAAAATGGGCAATAGACAACGATTAAAATCATTCATTAGCGAATGATAATTACATTGTATTGTAACATTTTATTGATCCAATAAGTGATAACTAGGCATAAACCTACGCTATTGAAAAAATTTAAATTTAAAATCGTAGCGGTTTGCTACTAGAGTAAGAATTAGTGGATATGATGATGACGATGGGCATGATGTAGATGATTGAAGTTAGAAGTTGAAGCAACTCTAATTCCTACACATGGCAAATTATTGAAAAATAGTACTGTCGTCATTTCTATTAGATTGTATAAATCATTTATGATAACGCAAATATAAGGGCATTTTATTGACAAAAGCAATAGTCAAACTATATTTTTACTGTAAAAATGATAATTAAACTATTGCTTTTGTACTTATCTTATTGATATTAAGAAGGTTAAACCAATTATTTTTTCATTAAAAACCTTCGTCTTTTAATAGTTTTAAAACGTTTAATTGCTCGCCGAGTACTTCTATGTCACTATTCCAGTCCATTGTTTTCCATGAACTATCAGCAGTAGCAACCATGATTTTTTCACTTGTTGTATAAATCCAAACTACTTTTTGAACACCAAAATCCAGTAGTTTCTGTGTTTTAATATTGAAATAATCAGCAGGATTAATATTTGTAAAATCTGCTTTTGTATCAATCTCAATAACTACTTCTGGTGCAATTGTGATATACTTATCTTCTAAATTTTTGACTGGAAGATTCTTTTTTGAAAAAATAGCAATGTCAGCACTAAGATTACTTCTATTCGCTAAATGAAGTCCTACTTCATTAGACAAAAATCTATATTCCTTTCCTAAACTTAGTTTTAAGTAATCTTTTACTATTTCAATAACAAATGATTGAAGTCCACTACTTCCCATAACAGATTCTGCATTTTGGAGATTATCTAATACACTTTCATAACCTGAATAATAAATATTCAGTCCATCTAACTGTTCGTAGATAAGTACTTTAGGAATAATTTTTTCTTTTATTAATACTGACATGATTACAATTTTTTGATTTATAACCTTAACTCAATATACTAAAAATATAGCTCAAATGCAATCAAAATTAAATCTCACGAATTCGTACTTTTTTCTTTTTCAAACGAGTATTATCAACGATTGCAAGTAAACTGTTAACCTTCGCTGTTTTAACCGCAACAAAAGCGCAATCCGTTTTTAATTCAATAATGCCTAAATCGTCTTTTTGTAACTGACCTTGTCGGAAGAATAAACCAGCAATATCGCCTTTTGAAATCTTATCTTTTCGACCACCAGAAATAAACAGAGTTGTCCATTTTGATGGTTTCATAATAGTCGCATCCTTTAGCGGTTCTTCTTGTAGAACAGGCATAAATTCAGGTAAATCTTCATATCTCCATTTCAAAACATAAGCCGTTCCGTTGTTGTGCATACGAGCCGTTCGCCCATTTCGGTGCGTAAACTCTTCGATACGTATTGGCAAATGATAATGAATAATGAATTTTATTTCTGGAACATCAATACCACGAGCCGCCAAATCGGTAGCGATGATGACTTGATGCGTACCATTTCGGAACTTTATCAATGCACGTTCACGGTCTTTTTGCTCCATCCCTCCGTAGAAACAGCCATGACTAACACCTTTATGCGATAAATAATCGCTTACTCGCTGAATGGACGCTTTATAATTACAAAAGATAATTCCAGGTTGATTACCTAAATTACAAAGTAACTTTAAAAGGATATCGAGTTTGTCTTTCTCCGGTGAAATGACAGATTTAATTTCCAATTTAGGCACACCGCTATCCAAGTGATTGACATAAATAGGTTTCTGTAAACCAACAAAATATGGAATATCAACAGCTTTCGTTGCTGAAGTCAATATCTTTTTCTCAATATTTGGTAATGCTTCGATGATTTGAGTCATTTCATCTTCAAAACCCACTTCAAGCGATTTGTCAAACTCATCTAAAACCAACGTTTTTACGAATTCCGCAGAAAATGTACTTCTTCTTAAATGGTCTGCTACTCGCCCAGGCGTACCAATTAGAATAGCTGGTAAGTGTTTTAATTCCATTTTATCTTTCGAAAAATGTCTTCCACCGTAGACCGCATTTACTTTGAAACCTGCGCCCATTTCTCTAGTCACTTGCTCAATCTGAATAGTTAATTCTCTAGATGGCGTGATGATAAGTGCTTGTACCTCTGTACTTTCTTCGTCTAATTCCGCTATAATAGGTAAGAGAAAAGCAAGTGTTTTTCCTGTTCCTGTTGGAGATAATACGACAACTTCTGGACCTGAATGAATAGCAAGTTTTGCTTCCTCTTGCATTTCATTAAGTGCCGTAATTCCTAATTTTTCTAGGATTTGACTTTGATTCTTATTTTTATTTGACATGCTGCAAAGGTAGGTGTTAATTAGGAATTAGGAATTACGAATTAGGAATGATTTATTAAAATTATTAAGACGCTATAAATTTGCAAATTTTTATAAGTTTTGTAAATTGGCTTTATCAAAATTCAGAAGCTTTTTGTCAGGCTGATAGCTTGCATACTTGTATCAGTATTTCGCAAAAATCGCTCTTTTGTAGAACTAATGTTTTGCTTAGCTTTGTTAGCTGAAACTGACGGTATCGTTCTACAAAAAAATATAACTTAAAAACTCAAGTTACGCAGAGTTAGCCTCATCTTTTTCGAGCTAAAAAGAAGCAAAAAGCCGTCGAATTACGCCTTCACACATTCTTTTTTGCTGTTCGCTGAACTGCGAAGCGCAGTAAGGCGATTTTCGGTAAGACCGAAAAGCAGCAAAAAAGAATGGTTACGGCTACTTTCGACAAATTTCAAAGACAAAACGCTAACTATCTATTTAGCGTTTTGTCTTTCAGAGCAGATAATCTTAAAATATCTATCATTTTCAATAATGCTGCGTAACATCATATTATCTTAAAATAAAACGTCCTGTTATAATTGACTTCGAATTTTGAAGAGTTAATATATATATTCCAGCAGGATATGTTGTCAC
>CAZMEH010000803.1:0-21266 GCA_964564885.1 uncultured Saprospiraceae bacterium
ACTGCCTTATGGTACGGTAGGTTTTCAAAGCCTCTTAGCTCTGGATTACACTTATTTGAAAATGAATAATTTGTTCATTTTCAATTTTCAATTGTCCATTTATAAAAAAATAAAACCATGGCAAATCCAAAAGGTTTTTTAACATACGATAGAGAACTTCCGACGACAAAAAATCCGAAGGAAAGAATCAAAGATTATAAAGAAATTTATCAAGAATTTGGCGAAGATAAAACCAAGAATCAAGCAGCACGCTGTATGGATTGTGGTATTCCGTTTTGCCATTCTGGTTGTCCGTTAGGTAATATTATACCAGAATTTAACGATGCGGTATATCGGGGCGAGTGGTTAGAGGCTTTTGAAATTCTGAGCGAAACAAACAATTTTCCAGAATTTACAGGTCGAATTTGTCCTGCGCCATGCGAACAAGCATGTGTCTTAGGAATCAATAGTCCGCCTGTTGCGATTGAGCATATTGAAAAGTCAATTGCGGAAATAGCATTTGAGCAAGGTTATATTCGACCGAAACCACCTGCGATTAGAACAGGAAAAAAAGTTGCCGTAGTTGGTTCAGGACCAGCAGGATTGGCAGCAGCAGCGCAATTGAATAAAGCGGGTCATTTCGTTACTGTTTTCGAGCGTGACGATAGGGCAGGAGGGCTTTTGCGTTATGGTATTCCTGATTTCAAATTGGAAAAATGGGTAGTCGAACGTCGTTTGGCAATCATGGAAGCCGAAGGTATTCGTTTTAGAATGAATGCAAATGTTGGTGAAAATATTCCGACGGAAGAAGTACTAGAAAAATTCGATGCGATTGTTTTGACTGGTGGCTCGACTATTCCTCGTGATTTACCAATCAAAGGAAGAGAACTAAACGGTGTTCATTATGCGATGGATTTTCTAAAGCAAAACAATCAGCGAGTAGCAGGAGATACTTTTTCAGCAGAAGAAATACTTTTTGCAACAGGTAAAAACGTTGTTGTCATCGGTGGCGGTGACACAGGTTCTGATTGTGTTGGTACATCAAACCGACAGGAAGCAACGTCTGTTACTCAATTAGAATTATTAGCAAAACCGCCTGATGTGCGTGCAGAAAATACGCCTTGGCCACTTTGGCCTTTAGAATTGCGTACTTCTTCTTCACACGAAGAAGGTTGTGAACGCAACTGGACAATTTTAACAAAAGAGTTCGTTGGTGACGAAAAAGGAAACCTTAAAGCGTTAAAAATAGTCAATGTCGAATGGAAAATGCCAGCAGATGGCGGACGTCCGACCTTTGTAGAAATAGAAGGAACAGCACGTGAATTACCTTGCGAATTAGTACTTTTAGCGATTGGTTTTGTTCATCCGCAGAAGAAAGGTTTACTAGGTCAGTTAGGTGTTGAACTGGATGCAAGAGGTAATGTTCAGGCAGAAAATTACCAAACAAACGTTGAAAAAGTCTTTGCGGCTGGTGATATTCGCCGTGGACAATCGTTGGTTGTTTGGGCAATTTCGGAAGGAAGAGAAGCGGCAAAAGCAGTTGATGAGTACTTAATGGGCGAGTCAATGTTGGAAGCGAAAGCGTCTTCTTATTTTGCTTTGGAAATTGTTTAAGAAGAGAGAACAGAAAAGAGAACTGAGAGATGATTTTTCTCCTACTCTTAAAATAGATAAACTATTATCTTTTGATGATAGTAAAGATGTTTAGAATAGATTTTTTTTAAAAAAGTTGAAAATTGAGCTTCGTAAGGTTTTATACTTTGCGAAGCATTTTTTATTAAATTTGCTCAAAGCGTATTTATAAAAATATACTTTAAGCAAACGAACCGAATGAGTAAAAGAGCAATCAACTGCATGAAAAAATATTTTTGGATAATTCTAGCCATCATTTTAATTTTATTAAGATGGATAGGCGGAATGTTTCCTACTTCTATTGAGTTTGTATATTCTCGTGGTCTTTTCTTGGGAATTAGAGCCATTTTTGATTATACAATTGGCTTACTTCCTATTCCGATGTTTTATGTTTTCTTTATTTTATTAATAGCATTTTTAGTAAAATATATAAAACAGGCATTTCAAATAAAAAAGCCATTTAAACAAAGAATAGGAAAATTTGGATTTCACGCACTGCGATTTGTTTCTATTATAATCGTTTGGTTTTTAGTAACTTGGGGCTATAATTATGGTAGAATACCAATTGAAAATCAGCTTGATTTAACATTAAAACCATTATCAATTCAAGAAATAAAAGAGGAAACGCAATGGACAACTCGCAAAGCGATTGAACTTAGGAAACTTGTAGCAGACATTGATACAAATGCACTTGGACAAGAGTTTTTACCCAAAGATTTAGAAAATGAAATGCGAGCGAGTTTAAAAAGTGTTTTAGCTGAATTGGGTTATCCGACCTTTGGCAGAGTTCGAGCAAGAGAATTGCATCCTGGCGTTTTATTACGATTGAGAACCGCAGGCGTTTACTGGTTTTTTGTTGGCGAAGGAAATATAGATAGCGGTTTGCATCCGCTTCAAAAACCATTTACGACGGCTCATGAAATGGCGCATGGTTATGGTTTTGGTGATGAAGGAACTTGTAATTTTTTGGCTTATTTGGCTTGCTTGAAATCTAATCAGGCTTATGTGCGATACGCTGGAATGTTGACTTATTGGCGATATATTGCTAGAGAATACAAAATCAGAGAACCAGAAAAATACCAACAGTTTCGAGATGCTAATTTGTCAAAAGGAATAGGGAATGACCTAGTTGCGATTTATGAAAATGGTCAGAAATATCCAAGTATTCTCAATAGCGTTCGAGATGCAACTTATGATACTTATCTAAAAGCGCAAGGCTTAGATGATGGTTTGGAGAATTATAATCGAATTGTAGTTTTGGTGAATGGCTGGAAGAGAAAGGAGTAATTTGAATTATTTGATCACTCGATCATCCCGATACCTATCGGAACATGAGCAGAGTTGTTTTGATCCTGTGTGGCTAATTGCTGAGTTATGACTTTAAACAAAAACAATAAAATAGCATAAATAAAAAAATATGAGTATTTTTAGCTCTAATTACAATAAAAGATAATAGTAATTCGTAAAATAAAAAGAGCCTTCCAGACAGAAGGTACGTGAAAATAAAAATGAAAAATATTCAAAACAACGCTAAATTATCTCAAATTTAACTTCGCTCTATTTATGAAACAGGTAAATAAAATGTGGCATATCAATATTTTTTTTTAACTTTTCAAATATTTTGTGAATACAACAAAAAATGTTTCATTTTTACATAGGTTTTTTTCTTTAAATTTCATTTAAAAGGTCACGCTTTTGAGCAAATCATCATTACAGTTGAAGAAAGCATATAGCATAAAGTCGACAGAAGCGGAGTTAAATGCGAGTTTCGCAATTTTCCTCGAATGCTTACGTCAACAAAATACTCTTGAATGGGGCATTTTAGACAAATTGTTGCGTAGATATACCATTCCATGGCTGTATAAGAAATTGACTAGGTCAACCTCTTACAATCATCCGATGAAGCAACAATTGGCGAATGAAATTTATGCGAATAGTCTGCAAACTTATATTCGACTAGTGCCAACGGGTACTTTCGATACCGTAAGTAATTTGATATCGTTGATGTATTCGATTGCCGATAAGAAGTTAAAAGAAACTTATCGTCAATTGCAGAAAAACGGAAGAGTTGTTTATACAGACAATAATGAGTGGATGAACTCATTTGAAGATCCGCAATGGAAAACAGATAAACAACAATCAAAACAGCAGGAGTTAATAAGCAAAATGCAAAAACATTTGGAGTTACTATCCGAAAGAGATAGATCAATATTACTCCGATTTGCAAGCGGAGAGAAACTTAAAGACATCGCAGATTCGATGGAAGTTCCTCAAGCTACTTGCCGAAAACAGAAAGAACGTGCTTTACAACGCTTAAGAAAATTATTCTTTGGTACTATCAAACTCTTATTGTTACTTACATGGACAACAGGTTTTTAAAAAGCGATTTAACAGAGCGTTACGTACTCAATCAACTGAATGATGAAGAACTTGCTAATTTTAGAGGACAGTTAATGTTCGATGAAGTATTGAGAAAGCAAGTTGTAGAAACAAAAATGTTGATGAATGGATTAGCCACAATCGCAGGCAAAAGTGTAATCACGAATCCAGTCAGTACGTCAAAAGTGGTACAAATGCTCACTTCTAACAATAGAATACTACGTGCCGCAATGGTAGTAGGTGTTTTAATGTTGGCGGGCTTGAGCTACCATTTTTACAATTCTTCGACTACTTCAGCTACAGCTAGTTCAAGTATTAAAGAAGAACCAAAAGAAAATATTGAAATTCCAATTCAGGTTGATGAAGTATCAGCGGAAGAAGAGAATCCCACTGAACCATCAAGTAATGATGTTGATGAAAAAAAGGTAGAACCACGTATTTTTGCTTCCGCTGAAAAAACAACTCCTTCAAAGTTAACAGCGAAAGTTGAAGTGAAAGAAGAAAAAATAGTTTTTGGAAGTGCACTAACTTTAGCTAGTAATTCGTCTACGGATTTCTTTGAAGAAGAAGAAAACCTAGGTTTTGCTCAGGAAGAGGAAGAAGTGAACGAATTCATTGAGGATGCAATTACTAATTCTACGACTAGAAGTAGTATTGGAATTGTTAAAATCAAGAATTTTGAAAATAGCGAAGTCTTAGCAAGAGATAAGTATAATGCAGTAAAATTAGACCTTAAAGGTACAATTGATACGAAAGCAGGCAATAATAAAAAGTATATTTTCAAAGTATTTGACAATAATACAGATGCTTTTATTAATAATACACCAAAATTTCAAGAACATTTGAAACCATTATTGCTAGGAACAGAGCAGTATGATTTTAAGGTTGAAACACAGATAGAACTGAAACCTGGATTGTATTATTTTACAATCGAAGAAGAAGTGAATGATGACCAAGATATGATTTACGCAGGTCGATTTTATGTTTCTGCTGGTAAGTTTCATGTAGAATAAAAAGAAAGCCTTAAGTAGTAGGTAGTATTTAAGTAGCAGTAAGCAAAGATGTAAAACAATACCCTAAGCTAAAGTTATTTTCGAAATACTGACCTCAATCTATTTATTCTATGTAACTATATGGAGTTTAATAATTACCATTTTTTTATATGATAAGGGTCGGACGCAGTCAATGCGTCCGACCCTTATTTTTTGTTTTTTTACATCAAATAACCATCAACAGGTTCAAGCGGTGCAGGAGTTTCGTTAGAACCAATCATTTGTAAAATATTGATTTCGATAGTTCTGGAAAGCGCTGTCATAGGCGTATCGTTTGGCTGATTATCAAAAGGTTTTTGCAAATCAATAGACATATGTTCAATAGTCAAAAATAGAAAAGTAACAATTGCGGTGATGATAATGGCAAACCAATCAATATTAGCCATTAATCCGAAAGGCAAACTGATAACAAACACCATAATTGTAGAATGTATATAGAAACCGTATTGAGTTGGAAAAACGGTATTTTTAAGACGTTCACATTTGCCCATAGAGTCACAAAGTTTTTGTACTGTTTGACTCATATGAGCATATTGAATAGTGTCAATTGTTCCATTGTCTAACATTTTCTTTAATTGTTTCTCATGCAAAAGCAATAGCGAATTGGGTTGATTAGCATGTTTTTGAACGAAATTTAATTCATCACCTTTCAAGTATTTCTCTAAAATACCTTTACTTTCTACAGCCCTTAGGTTATTTGAAAGAGTATAATTCCAACTAATTTGACGATTTGCCAATTGTTCCAATTCTTTTTTATCAAAATTAACTAACGCTTGTCTGACCAAACTACGGCTATCATTTACAATTGCGCCCCAAATTTTACGAGCTTCCCACCATCTATCATACGAAGCATTTGTACGAAATGCCAGAATCAAAGAAATTGTTGTTCCTAGAATAGTTGGAATAGCCACAGGAATGGCTAAAAAAGTCCATTTTTCTATCTCATATAAATAAACAATTAGCGTACTAATAAGAATGACAATTAGGATGTTCACCCAAGTATTAAGATGAACTTCTTTAATGCTGTATTTATGCTTTACGTACATATCTATTGACGATTTTAGCCTGTCTGATGACAGACAGGAATTACGATTGACGATTTAATTTTTTTAAACCTTAATATTATTATTTCTTTGAAAAATCTCGTGGAAAAACGCTAGATACAAAATTTAGCTCAATTCTAGTTACGGGGCAGGCTGTTCACTTCGTAACTATTTTATGATTTTTATAAGAATTATCAAAAATTACGGGATTTTTTAAAGAACCATTGTTGAATAATAACTTCTCTATTCGCTAAAATATAAATTTTTCAAATCAGAAATATTAAAATATCAATATAATAACCTTAAAAGGTTATCACAAATACTTATGAGTATATTGTTTTTTCTAATAAAATAAGGTAGAAATTAGCCTATTCACTTGATTTTGATATTTTTTGCACTTAAAAGGATATTAATACACAATAATCTTAAAAAGAAGGCGAACTTTTTTAAAGAAAATATGTTATTTTTGTATACGGTTTAGGTTTAAATAGATTTAGTCTAAAGAAAAAGAAGGAATAGAACAATAAATAATATATGGAAAAGAGGAGAATTTATTTAGATAATAACTCAACAACTCCAGCTGACCCACGTGTAGTTGATGCGATGATACCTTATTTTTATCAAATGCCAGGGAATGCTGCAAGTCGCAATCATCCATTTGGTTGGGAAGCAGAAGATGCTGTTGATACTGCAAGAGACCAAATTGCGGAATTGATTGGTGCAGATTCAAAAGAAATCATCTTTACATCTGGTGCAACAGAAGCAGATAACCTTGCTATTAAGGGTGTTTTTGAAATGTATAGCCGTAAAGGAAATCATATTATCACTTTGACAACTGAACATAAAGCAGTACTAGATACTTGCAAAATTGTTGAGAAAAAAGGCGGTGAAGTTACTTATTTAGAAGTCGGAAGTGATGGTTTAGTAGATTTAGCTGACTTAGAAGCGGCTATCAAACCAACGACTATTTTGATTTCTATTATGTATGCTAATAATGAAACAGGTGTTATCCAGCCAATGAAAGAAATTGGTCAGATTTGTAAAAAACACGGTGTTTTATTTATGAGTGATATGACGCAAGTAGTTGGTAAAATTCCAGTTGATGTTAAAGAGACAGGAATTCACCTTGCTGCTTTTACTGCTCACAAAATGTACGGCCCAAAAGGTGTTGGTGCATTATTTGTGAACCGTAAACGTCCTCGTGTTAAGGTTACTGCTCAAATGGACGGTGGCGGACACGAAAGAGGAATGCGTTCTGGAACCTTAAATGTTCCTGGTATTGTTGGTTTTGGTAAAGCGGCGGAAGTTGCTCGCCTTGACATGGAAAAAGACAATATTCGCCTTGAAATATTACGTGATAAGTTAGAAAATGCTTTAAAAGCAAACCTAGAGGAAGTTTATGTAAATGGTAACACTGACCATAGAATGCCTCACGTTACTAATATTTCTTTCAAACACGTTGAAGGTGAAGGTTTGATGATGACATTCAATCAAGAAATTGCGGTTTCTTCTGGTTCTGCTTGTACGTCAGCTTCTCTTGAACCATCTTATGTTTTGAAAGCATTAGGTTTAGGTGATGATTTAGCGCATTCTTCTATTCGTTTTAGCTTAGGACGCTTTACAAAAGAAGAAGATATCGATTATACGATTGATGCGTTAACAAACGGAGTTACTCACATGCGTGATTTGAGTCCAATTTGGGAAATGTACAAAGAAGGTGTCGATATTGATGCAATTCAATGGGGAGAACACTAGTCTTAATGTACAGTCCAGAGATTTTACCGGGAAGTCGGGACAGATCGGGACAAATTGTGTAATGTATGATGTACAATTCAAGAGTTGTGCATTCATTTTTTGAAAAAATAATTTGTATGATTTGCCAGATAATCTAAAATCGTACAACTTGTCCTGAGTAATCAGGATCTAAAATCATAAAAAATATGGCTTATTCAGAGAAATTATTAGATCATTTCAAGCACCCTAGAAACGTAGGAACACTTGACAAGAAAAGCAATACTGTTGGAACTGGTTTAGTTGGTGCACCTGAGTGTGGTGACGTGATGCGTCTTCAGATTGAAGTGGACGAAGAAACACACCTTATCAAAGATGCTAAGTTCAAGACATTTGGTTGCGGTTCTGCAATTGCGTCTTCTTCATTAGCTACAGAATGGTTGAAAGGTAAATCACTTGACGAAGCATTGTCTATTGACAATATGGATATCGTTGAAGAGTTAGCTTTACCACCAGTTAAAATTCACTGTTCAGTATTAGCGGAGGATGCTATCAAGCAAGCAATCAAGGACTATCAAGTTAAAAATAACTTGGAAGTAACTGTTGTTGAATCTTCACACCATTAAATTTAATTAGGAATTAGGAATTAAGAATTAAGAATTACTAAACATTATGTTTTTTGTTCTTAACTCCTAATTCTTAATTCTTAATTCTTAATTATAAGAATTATGTTATTTGTATCAAATTCTGCAAAAGGTAAAATTCAAGAAATCTTAAGTGATGAAGCAATGTCTAAAGACTTCTTCGTCCGTGTCTCTGTAACAAGTGGCGGTTGTAGTGGTTTGTCATACCAAATGGATTTTGACGACGAAATGCAGCCAAAAGACCAAGAGTTTAACGACAATGGTGTGAAAGTCATTACAGATTTAAAGAGTTTCTTGTATTTGTGTAATTCTACATTAGAATTTTCAGGCGGATTAAATGGTAAAGGTTTTCACTTTACTAATCCTAATGCAGAACGCGAATGCGGCTGTGGAGAAAGTTTTGCAGTGTAGATCGAATTACTAAGTCATTCCGATAACTATCGGAACGTGAGAAAAGTTTTTTAATCATTAGAGTTGCTATAGTTATTTAATTATTACGTTTTTTAATGTAACAATTGAATAGTTATAGCGATTTTTTGTTTGGAATAGAATTTTATAATCTTGATTTAGGTAGAAAAACAAAAATCAGGTGCTCAAATTTGTGCACAAATAATAGCGCACTATTTTGAGCAGCTGATTTCTGACCGTGAACTTGTCTGCTGAGAGATAGGTAAAATGAATGATCTGACAGCGGAGCAGTCTGACCGCTAAACTAAACGGTAGATTTATATTGCTGATTGTCGATTATCATTTTAGAAATAATTTCGCAAAGGATTTCAGAAGTTCCGCCGCCGATTTGCCCTAAACGAGAATCACGGAAAACACGAGCCAATGGATAATCCTCCATAAAACCATAACCGCCAAACATCTGTAAACACTGCGTCGCTACTTTGTCGCTCAATTGTGTTGCTAAAAGTTTTGCCATTGAAGCCTCTTTGACTAAGTAATCACCGTCATTATAACGCTGATAAAGGCTATGAACGAAAATTTTATTCATCTCAATTTCAGAAGCCATTTGAGCAATTCGATGACGCAATACTTGGAATTTATTAATTTTCTTCCCAAATGCTTCTCGCTCACTTATATATTGCAAAGTCACGTTCAAAGCATATTCAGAAGTTGATACAGCACCTACTGCCATTGATAAACGTTCAGAAACAAAATGTTGCATGATATAAAAGAAACCATGATTTTCTTCGCCAAGTAAATTAGTTAAAGGAACCCGAACATTATCAAAAGCAATTTCACCCGTATCCGAAGCACGCCAACCCAATTTGTCGAGTTTAGTTGCACTAACTCCTGGCGTAGCTCTATCAATGATGATCATACTCATGCCTTTTGCACCAGCACTAGAATCTGTTTTTACAGCTGCTACAATATAATCACTGGTTACACCATTCGTGATAAAAGTCTTTGAACCATTGATAATATAATGGTCGCCATCTTTGACGGCGGTTGTTCGAATGGCTTTTACATCCGAACCGCCAAATGGTTCAGTGACTGCCATACAGCCAATTAATTCGCCTTTTATACCAGGAATGAGGTATTTTTTCTTTTGCTCATCATTTCCTTCTGCATTGATGTGTTTCATTGCTAACATGAAATGCGCACCAATTGCAGCAGCGAAACCGCCAGAATTGATTTTTGCCATTTCCTCATGCATCACAACAGAATACCAAATATCCGCATCTATTCCACCATATTTTTCGGGTAACTCTAAGCCTAAGTAGCCCATTTCGCCAAATTTTTGGTACATTTCACGAGGTACTTCGCCTGCTTTTTCCCATTTATCAATATGAGGAATGACTTCCGTCTTCATAAAGTCACGAAGCGATTGTCTAAATAAATCGTGCTCTTCCGAAAAATAATAGGATTTCATAAGTTGGTTTTTGGTTGGTCGTGAAAAATTGTTTTATTTTACCTTTTCAAAGTTAGCTAAAACGGCTGTTGCTATTTCTGGCATATTTACTGCTGGAAAATCGTGTCCCATGCCTTTAATAAACAAAGAAGTCGAATTAGGAATCATCGGTGCATATTTTTCACTATGTTCAAAAAGAAGCAAAGGATCATCCGTTCCATGAATCACTAAAGTAGGAATATTAATCTGTTTGAGTTCATCGTATCTTTCGCCAGATTTCTTGATCGCATAGCCGTGATGAGGTTGTGAATGCTTATAATAACCTTTACGATTAGTTAACTCATAGTAAGCTTTTTCTAGCGTCGTTTTATTATCAAAAGAATAACCGCCTTTACCTATTAACAGGCGCTGAACACCTAAATGCAACTTTAAACGATTCTCCATTTTTGTTAAATCCTTATATCGCATGAAGTAGCGAGACATATCTAAGGCAAATTTTGCGGTAACTTGCGTCAGCGACTTATCATCAAAATGACCAGTTGACATCACAGAAGTCAATGACATAAAACGGTCTGGATAGCTAATCGCTAAACGCTGACTAATCATGCCGCCCATTGACATGCCCATTAGATGCGTTTTGTCAATATTTAAAGCATCCAAAACAGCAATCGCATCTTTTGCCATATCTTCCAGCTTGTATTTTTTCCCTTGTTTCCATTCTTCGTTATCAATCCAGTCAGACATGCCGACATCACGATTATCAAATCGAATAACTTGATAACCTGCTTTTATAAATGGTTCATAAATGTAAGGTTGCCAATCCAAACAGGTTTGGCTCAATCCGTTGACTAACAATAAAGAGCCTTTAGTTGCAGTTTCTGCACCAATTACTTCATACCAAATAGAAATATTGCCATTTTTAGCATATCCCGTTTGACCAGTAACGAACTCTTTTAAATCCTCTTTTTTCGTATTTAAAATCTGATTGATGAGTTTATCTGTGTCAGCTGGAACTTTTGCACCTGTGTTGAGATAGATAATAAAGGCGAGTAAAAATACCGTAAAGATGACTATTATCACCGTAAATATTGTGTAAAGCATGGTTTGGTTTTAATTAATTATTGTGCATAGAATAGTCTTTATTCATAAGGGTTTCATGAATAAAGACTAATATACTATTTTCATTTTTAATACTAAAATATCTATTTATGATTTTAAGAATAGGCTAGTATAATTCTAAATTTGGTTAAATAAATATGTTCTTAAAAAACAAATAGTTTTAAAGCATATGTAGTTTTCTGAAAAATTATTTGTATCATTAACGTTATTAATGTTTCTTCATTATATCAGAAAGCTGTTTAGATGTAATCTCTTTGAAAATGAATATTAATCGTTTCAAAATTTACATCTAAGTAGCTTTTTTAGATTATCAAATTAACTAAAACTAATATTTATGAATTTCGTTCCTCTATTATTATCGGGCGTAGCGGCACTTGCTATAGGCGCAGTCTACTATCATCCAAAGGTGTTTGGAACAATGTGGATGCATGCTTCTGGCTTAACAGAAGAAAAACTAAAAGGCGGTAATATATTTGTAATCTTTGGAGTAACCTTTTTGATGGCTGTTATGATTGCCATGTATATGGGAAATGATATGGCAGAACATGCTGCTTCAAATCCACATTTTGAAGCAACGTCAGGTCCATTTGGACATGGTGCAATTCATGGATTGGTTACTAGTTTATTTTTAGTTATTCCAATAATTGTTACGATTAGCTTGTTTGAAAGAAGAAATTTCAAATACATGCTTTCTCATGCTTTATACTGGATTATTACCATGATAGCGATTACGTCTATTGTTACAGGAATGGCTTAGAAGAATTAAGAATTACGATTGTATGAAACCAGAAAAGCCATTTTGAAATGAATCAAAATGGCTTTTTTAGTTTTTAAATAACTGTCTTCTGACAGTGAATGAAAAGGAACGATCTGACAGTGAAGCGATCTGATACCTGACTTCTTATTATTTAAAAGCGGCATTTAAACATTGTAATTGATTCATAACAAAATCCACATTATGAACTTCATAATCCTCAAAACCTTCACTCCAAACGACACGGACTTTATCTATTTCCGATTTTTGTAATTGCTTTTCTTGCTTACTATCTATCACAAAATAAGTCTTATAAGTAGTTTGTTTATCAATTCTATCAATCTTTCCGCCATCTTGTTCCGCACTGACCAATGTAACGGTGTTTCCGTCCAATAAGCTAATTAACATACGACTTCCTTCTAAAATACTTCCGTAATCCTCTGTAGCATTTGGAGAGTCAATCGTAAATTTGAGATTGAAAATCTTTAGACCAGCAACCTGTTGTAAATAACCTTCACAAGTTAAATAGTTTTCACCTTTCAAGTATTTTTCCAATTGAGGATGCGTATAACCAAAGAAAAAACCATTTTCTAAAGCTACTTTTCGTTTTCCTGTAAATGCATCAACCTCATTAACAGCATAAGTACAGTTGTATTCTCTAATGACAATCGACTTTATCTTAAATGCTTTGAAGCCCTGTTTTGCGAATTTTACCTTTTGTTTATTAGAAACAGTTTTGGCTTTCGGTTGATTAGGATTAGAAGGTTTTGTATTTTTCTTAGCCGTATTTTTAGCTTTACTATTCTTTTTAGAAGGCTTCGTATTTTTCTTAGCGGTGTCTTTCGCTTTGTTCTTCTTTTTAGCAGGCTTTGTGTTTTTCTTAGTGGTCGTCTTAGGAGCTTTAGCTTTTTGTTGTTTTGCTAACTTTTCAGCTATTTTCTTACGACGTTTATCAGCTTTTACTTGTATTTTTAGCTGTTTTTTTTCTGCTTTCGTCAATTTGCTTTTGTCAATATTAGCTTGACCTGTTTGCTGTTTAGTTTTAGTTGTATTACTAACAGATGCTTGTTTATTGCCATCAGCATATTTCCAAGTACCATTAGGCATTAGAATAATCTTATCACCTTGTTTATCTGTTACATTCACTTGTGCAAACGAAACTTGATGAATAAAGCCAAGCATTAAGAAACTAAATAAAACATATTTAAGACGCATGATCATATTATTTTGTGTGCTTAGCAGTAGTTTTTTTAAAAATACCTTAACTAGGTATATTGTATTTTAAAAAAAGAATGACAATTTTGCCAAAAAACTAAGTCATATATTTATTATAGATGGTTTTTGATTGGGAAAGTAACATTTTTCTATAGTGAGTTTTTAAAATAAGTTTGATTTAAAAATTTATTCAAATTATCAGGGTGCTAACAAGTTTAATATATTAAAACATATTTTCTTACAAAATAATGCCTTTTTTTATAAATATTCAAATAATACACTATTAGTGTTAGCGATACTTAATATTAAACTATATAACTTTTTTAACGTCAAATCTATCAAATAGTTATATATATAATATTATTAAAATAATAATCGACCTATTTAAACTATAACACGCAGTTTGATTCAATAAAACTAATCCTTCCATTCGACTAAAAAAGTTTCTCCTTTCTTATATTTTTTACCAAATTGTGTTTCAATTGCTTCTCCAATAAATTCTATTTGAAGCGAAACTGGTTTGTAAAGATCCTTTTTCTTAAGAATAATAGTACTTGGAATTGTACCCGTTTTTAAATTTATTTCCTTGACATTTATTCCTTCTCTGAGTTTGAAGTTTCCGTAAGGACCCAAAAAGGCAAAAAGATACTCACCTGTTCCTTCAATTTTGCTACGGAACCAAATTTTAGGATAACGGAAACTATATGTACCATATTCATTCATTAAAATATATTCTTTGCCCTGTTCTGGATTAGTGAGCTTTGTATTAATACCATCAGTTAAAGCTTGAGGTGCATAAGCTAGAAAAGAGGCGCTGTTAATTTCTTTTACTGTTTCGGGATTTTCTTCATTGTATTTTAGAATTAGATTTTCGTTATTATTATCAATCGAAATGGTTTTGCAATTGATAAATTGATTTAAAACAACTTTAACCAATTTAGAATAATTAATGTCAAAAGCAACAGAGCTATTTTTAATTAAATTATGATCGATCGAAATATTATCATTGAGTTTGGAAAAAATATTATTAGGTCGATAATTAGGATGCTTTGTTAAATCTGTCATTAATGCAGTTGCATTTCCAAATAGTTCATTGTGTCTAATTTGAAAATCTTGAACATTTGAAAGATAAATTCCAGTTTGATTATCTTCTATGGCATTACCCATAATCATAGAATGATTACTAAAAGACAAATTCAAACCAGTACTCGAACTATTAATAATGTTACTGAAAACCTTATTACTGCTATAAATCATCTTAATCCCGCTCCTAACGGCATACGAACAATCATTACCATAAATGATATTATCATTTGAGCCTTCTCCTTTTTTACCATAAGATTGACTGTCTGCTGAGATAGAAATACCGTTTGTGCAATGAGTTGTAGAGTTGTAAGCAATTATATTATTAGAAGAATTGGTATTTATAAGAACACCACTTGCATCGTTTTCTATTTCTTTTTTAAAAACAGGATATTGTCTTACATTCCAGTCTAGCTTATTGTGCATAACACGATTATTATTTGATTGCAATAAACTAATTCCTGTTCCAGAATTAAACTGAATCGTATTATTATAAAATAATCCATTATCACAATTAACAAGCATTAAGCCATTTTTACCTTCTGTAATTATTATATTCTTAACTGTTGCATGACTGCATTGATTTAAATAAATTCCAGCACCAAAGCGTGTCCGAATATCATTTTGATGACTATTCAAATAAAACTCATACCTTGATATAGATTCGATTTCTTTTAGATTTGGACGATAATTATAACTAAAATTACAATTTTCTAATTTTAAACTATCAATACCAACAGCCTTTAAACCCATTTTATAACCTTTAACATTTAGATTTTTAATGGTAATGTTTTTTCCATTTTGCACTAAAATACCTAAACCATAAAATTCATCAGGCGTAGATTTATCATTTGAACCTTGCAAAGTTGCACCGTTAAAATCTATTGTAATATCATTTCCTTCTATAACTAGAACTGCTTTATCGATACTGTCAGCGCCATTTATATTAAAAATCTGCTCCGAAACGGTAACAGATTTAGAAATCGTCATTCCTTTTTTTAATCGAATGCCATCAGACGGTTGACATTGAGCAAAAAGGAGAGAAGCAAGCAGAAGATAATAGACTTTACGGTTCATAAATAATGGTTTTTCAAATGGAAAAGGTCGAACACTTGAAAAGCGTTCGACCTTTAAATATCGAGTTTGAAAAATATAAAAAATAGTGGTTTTTTGAAAAATCCCGTGATAAAATATTTTTCGTAGAAAAAAACGCCTTGCCGCCTGCCGTCAACCGTTCGCCGTCTGCCGATTTCTGAAACTTCCACGGTATTTTTCAAAGAGCCAAAATAGTCAATCACAACTAGTTACTTCAAACTATGAAATTCCTTGAAACTTGTCTACAGCCATGCGGTAAGCTTCCATATAATGCTTCCCGAGTGTATCCCAAGAAAAAGCATCAGAATGTTTTTCTGCATTATTACGTAATTCGATGCGCTCACGACGATTCATCTGAACAATCTCAAACATGTAATTAGCTAACTGATCTACAGATTCTTCGTAAGTCTGTTGACGACGATTGACAATATAGATTCCTTTTTCTGAAACGCCTCTGACTTCATTTTTAGCATAATCACCAAAACCAGACAAATCGCTCGTAATTGCAGGAATTCCACTCACCAAACACTCAACAGGCGTGTAGCCCCATGGCTCGTAGTAACTCGGAAATACACCCAAGTGACAACCTCTAACGAATTGTGAGTAATCCAATTTGAACAACGGATTAGTCGAATCAATAAAGTCTGGATGATAAATGATTTTGACTTTGTCCGTTTCTTTATTAACTAGATCTAACTCCCTAATTGATTTCAAGATACCATCATCTTGGTCATTCTTTAGATTATGCGTCACAACGATTGGTAAGTATGGCGTTTTCCAAGATTGAAGCGTCTTTTTATAACGGAATTGCCAATACTGACTGACGTATTGATTCAAGTCAGGCAAATTCATATCGTCCGCATAAGCTGCTGCTTCAAATAATTTTTCACCAATTTCTTTTTGAATGGCTTTAGTCGTATTTTTTAATTCTTCAATCTTATTACGCAATTCCAATACCAGCGGATTGATGGTGTGAAATGGTCGTTTAGTAATAAAAAACATGACAACGGTTGTTTCCAAACCCGCTTTTTTCATACGCTCATTCAACTGTGCAAGTGCCTCCATCGTCATGTCATAACCTTTGTTGACAAACTCATAACGACCAGAAGTGAAGAAGTAAAGCGTATTGTTGAGGTCAAAACTATAATTGTTAAAGAAGTGACCACGAACAAAATCGTTTATTTTCTTTTTATAGTTTAAATGCAAATTTTGAAACTCGTGCATTGCTTCAAAACGCTTCATTTGTAAACCGTTCGGCAACAAAATATCCACTTCTCTGCCTAGCAAGTGTTTACATTCGTTATTGGTAACTTGACTGACGGTACTAAGCACATTCGCATCCCTCGCCGCCAATCGCTCAATATTAACTTGTGGCTCGATGTAGAAACGTTTTGCTTCTTTGCGCCAATCAATAAAAGGTAAGTTTTTATAAAAATTCTTGTCGTTCATCGCAATGTAACGACCAAGCATAGTAGCATGCGTAGTGAAAATAGTCGCTACAGGTAATTTTTGTCTCTTGATTTCTGGAATAGGTGTAGCCGCCATCCATTCATGGAAATGCGCTATAATTTGTCTATCAGTAATCCCTTCTGTAGAAAGAATTTTGATGAATTGGTAAACCATATGACCAAATCCCATCACCTGATCAACTAAGTCATCGTCTCTTAATAAGCATTGATTATTCTGACTAAAATCGGCTTTGATTTGAGGCGTAATAGATTTCACAGAAGAAATATCAAATAAAATAACCTTAGGCTTACCTGGAATTAACCAGTAACCGTAGTTAATTTTATAACCATTTTTTCGCATTTTTAAGATTGCCTGACCAAACGGATCGTTATAATCGGGCGTTTCTTGAAACTCAACTGGCGGTTCACTACTCGTTTGAGGGCCAAGTGTGCAATATTGTTCTTGCCAGCGTTGAGAAATATAAGGCGCTTTTGATTTGATAACTGTATAAATGCCACCAACTTTGTTGCAAACTTCCCAAGCAATTTCTAGCAATAATGGTTCGTATAAGCTATTCTTCTTCATTTTGTTATTTTAAGGACTTTGTCGTATGAAAGTACATTTGTGTGATTATGATTACAAAATTATACAAGATTTATCACAAAAGGTTATAAAAACGTTTTAATTTTAAAACTTATTCATTTTAATAACTTCTAATCTGAAAATGTCATTCGATGAAAAATAATCTATTGTTTCCTCAATTGAACTTATTGATAGTCAGTATTTTAAAAATGGTGAAAATTCGCATAGCAGATTTTAGTAGGCAGTTGCAGTTATTAATAGGTAGTTGTAGTAGGCAGTTTGCCATTTGCAGTGATAGGTTGTTCACTTGTCTCAAAAAACGCCAACTGCGATTGCCAACTGCAAACTGGAAACCGCTAACGGCAATCTGCCTATTGCTAACTATCAACCTTTCTGCACAGTTTTTTGAAACACAAACCTACGGCGGTACAGAAGCTGACGCTATAACTTCGGTAGATTCTGATGAAAATAGAAACTTATATATCACTGGTACGTTTCGGCAACAAATGGATTTTGGTCAACAAACGCTTACTTCAAATGGTGATGATGATATTTTTATAGCGCATTTAGATCAAGCGGGTTTGCCAATTTGGGCAACGAGTTTTGGAAGTATTTCCAATGATGAGGCAAGCGATATTGCTTATAAAAATGGTTTTATTTATACTTCGGGTTTCTTTTGGGATTCGATTGTGATTGGTACAATGACTTTGCATGCAGGATTTGGCGGAAGTGCTTTGTATCTTTTAAAACTGGATGCAGCGAATGGAAATCCTATTTGGTCGAAGGTCATAGAAGGTGATGGTATTAAGGAAATCACGGATATTGAAATTGATGATGATTTGAGTGTTTATATCACGGGACACTATAATCAGACAATTACTTTTGATAGTGTGACGTACCAGCCAAATGGAAGTATTTCGGGATTTATCGCAAAATATAACCAAAATGGCGTAGAGGAATGGACGGAAAACCTAGGTGAAACGGCTTCCACTTATGGAAAACATATTCTCTCTGATTCCAATACGGTTTATTTAGTTGGAAACTTTGACGGTCAAATCACGATTGGAGATTCTTCTTTTACTTCTGGTGCGAATGATAATAATGGTTTTCTGTCGAAATGGAGCAGCATGGGGCAATTTCAATGGGCAAAAGAAATGACAGGTGTCGGAGATTTAGATATTGCAGATATTGAAATCAATGAAGATGAATTATTCATTGCTGGACATTATCAAAATTCACTTCGTTTTGGTGCAAATTTGATTCAGAGTCCAACGATTGATTATAATATTTTTATTGCAAAATATACGGAACAAGGTGGTTTTTTGAATGTTTTAAATTTAGGAAATAGCAATAACGAATTTTTAACTTCCATTGAAATTAAAGAGGATAAAATATTAGCTGGTGGTTATTTTTTTGGTGAGAATAATTTTAATGGAACATCGCCAGGCACAAGGTTTAATGGAAATCCTCTAGCTGCGGCGAGTTATGGTTTGACGATTAGTTTAGATTTTAATTCCGCTTGGGCGGAGTATTTTTATGCTTTAAGTACAGCTAATATAGCTTATCCTGATGTATTTGTAACGGATGTGAATATTGGGAAGCCGACAAATGATCCAAATGCTATAGGACTTTATCGAGTGGTTGTCGGAAATTTTGAAAATTCAATAAATACGCTTCCTGATTCTATTAATGATTCAAATGGTTCATTTGATTTTTTCATAGCTCCTATGTCGGCTTATTTTTTCACTAAAATAGAAATAGTACTAGAGGAAAAATTTAATATCAAGATTTTTCCAAATCCAACAGCTGAGCAATTGACCGTTAAAACGCCAGTGAATGAAGGTGATATTCAGATTTATAATTCACTAGGTCAACAAGTTTTATCAGAAAAAATTGAAGATTATCAACAAAACATCCATGTTAGTCATTTACCAAGTGGCGTTTATTTTTTAAGCGTTTTATCAGAGAAGCAGCAAATGACAAAATCGTTTGTTAAAAAGTAATTTTTTAAGAACAGAGAGGAGAGAACAGATAAAAGAGACAGGTTTTTTAGTTTTATTTAATAATGCTTTGCGTGTAAAACCATTTTCTTTGCTCTTTTATCTCTGTTCTCTGCTCTAAACATTCCAATCAAATAAATGTACGATATAGCAATCATAGGAGGCGGTTTAGCAGGTTTGAGCAGTTCTATTCAATTAGCAAAAGCAGGATTGAATGTGGTGCTGATTGAAAAAAAAACGTATCCATTTCACCGAGTTTGTGGTGAATACGTTTCGTTGGAAACACTTCCTTTCTTGAAAAGAGAACTTGATTTTAATCCGTTTGAGGTTGGTGCGGTCAAAATTGATTATCTAAATGTCACTTCGCCAAAAGGTAGTAAAATAGAATTGCCGTTGGATTTAGGCGGTTTTGGATTAAGTCGTTATCAGTTCGATTTAGAATTAAGTAAGATTGCAAAACGCAATGGTGTTACTATTTTAGAAAAAACAAATGTGCTTGATATTGAGCAATTGGAAAGCCATTTTAACATTAAAACGAACAAAACAGATATTATCAATGCACAAATGGCAATCGGTACATTTGGCAAACGAAGTAATCTCGACCGTCAGCTCAATCGCAAGACTTTTTATCAACGTTCGCCATATATTGGCGTCAAGCATCATCTTAGGATGAACGGTTTAATGCCAGAAAATCATATTGCGCTTCATAATTTTAAAAATGGCTATTGTGGTATCAGTAGGGTAGAGGACGATATTTATTGTCTTTGCTATTTATCGCACAAGAGTAATTTAAAAATAGAAAAATCTATTCCTCATTTAGAAAAATCCATTCTTCAGAAAAACCCTGTTTTGAATCAAATATTTAATGAAGCAGAATTTGTGTGGGAAAAACCATTAGTTATCAATGAAGTTAGTTTCGCGCCGAAGACATTGAAAGAAAACGGTGTTTGGCTATCAGGCGATACCGCAGGGATGATAGCGCCTTTGTGTGGCAATGGAATGGCGATGGCTTTGCACAGTTCGTATTTATTAAGTAAAGCCATTAAGTCAGTTTTTCAGAATCTACAATCAAAAGAGGACGCTTTTGCAAATTATGAAAAGGATTGGAATAAGCATTTTAAGCTTCGTTTGGCTGTTGGGCGAAATATTCAAAAAATGTTTGGCAATGAGGTTTTAACTGAGTTGATGATTCGAAGCTTGAAAATTGCTAAGCCAATTACGAATCAATTAGTTAAGCTGACGCATGGTCAGGAATTTTAGAAGATTTTGGTTTTTTGAAAAATCCCGTGGAAGTTTCAAAAATCGGCTAACGGCCAGGTATTTTTTCTACGAAAAATACTTCATCACTGAATTTTTCAAAGAACCAAGGTTCTAAAGGGCTTGTGATGAACCCGTCCTAGTGTGAAGGAGGTTGTGAAAATAGATTTAAATTATTTATTTAATATTCTGATAATCAATGCTTTATAATCTAATTGACGGCAATCCGAAGTCTCGGGATTAAAATTGAAACCATCTTCTAGCCCTGAAAGGGCATAAGCCAAGATGAACTATTTATGCTTACGCCCTTCCAGGGCTAGAAGATGGTTTCAATTTTAATCCCGGGACTTCGGATTGCCGTCAATTAGATTATAAAGCATTGATTATCAGAATA
>CAZMEH010000804.1:0-3712 GCA_964564885.1 uncultured Saprospiraceae bacterium
AAATATCATTAAAATAAAAACCATCAACCAATAGGTATATTAGATGATGGTTTTCAATAGATTCAATTCTATAATTAAGTTGTTGCTACAAGCATTCTTAATTCTACATCAACTCCTATTCCATATCGCGTAATCAAGTGAAAACTTGCCAGGTCCTAAAAGGTAAACTACGATATAAGGTATCAAATAAAGCAATGACATTTCCATCTCAGAAAATGGATCAGCAATATGAGCCACAAAAAGTGCGACACCCATGGTGAAAATTAGTGGAATAGAAGCGTATTTTGTAAATAGTCCGATGACTAGAAGTATGGCACAGAAAAACTCTGCAAAAACGACAAGAGTAAGTGATACTTCTTCGCCTAAACCTAGAAAATTCATGAACTTAATGGGTTCGCCACTCATTAATTTTTCTAATTTTCCTTGTCCATGACCAATAATCATAGCACCGCCAAACGTTACTCTAAGTAAGAATAGGCTAAGATGATGTGGAAATCCACGTTCTTGGTCTGTAAAATCTCCGATTAATTTCATTGTTAGTTAGTTTTAATTTTTAAAATAGTCTTTATTCACAAAAATTCTTATCGCCGAAAAATACAGATTTAAAATTTAGTCAAGGCAGTTTTGAGAAAGATAGCCATGCTATCTGCCGAGAAACTAACGCCGAATAAATTTTAAAGATGATTTTGTAGGCATATTAATTCTTGTAAATAAAGACTAATGGTGACACTTCAAACCTTGGTTTTAGTTTTGAATACTCACTTTCAGTGTAATTAGGTTACGTTTTATTTTTTCAAAAATAGCAGATTTTAAAGATGAAAAAAGTTTTTTTATTAATAATTGTCATAAATATTCTTGGTCAATCTCTAGTTTTCGCTCAAAACTGGGTCACAGGTATGGCATCGGATTGGGATAATGATATCAAAGAATGGACTATTTATACGGATAGTTTGGATGCAGAATTGCGTTTTCGTTGGCAATTGCCAGATGGTACAACGACATGGGATTATTCTTGTGGCGATGAAGTTTCAGGTAATATCTCACAAACTTGGGCTGGAAATTTAGGCGATTGGGAAATTAGAGCAACGAGTGGAGAAATTATTTCTATGAAAACCATCTGGAATAATGACTTTACAGAATGGCGAATTACTAATAACGAAACGTCATTTAGACTCAAACAGAAATGGGCAAATAATAAAAATGAATGGGAAATTCGAGATGAGACATTAGGTAATATTGCCATTTACACTCGTTGGAATGATGACTTTAGAGATTGGGAAATTCAAGATGATATGATCGAAGAAATCGGCTTTAATATGCGTATGGCGTTTATCTTTATTGTTTTACAAAATACCACACTATGATTTAATGTATAATTAAAGATGTACAATGTTCAATGCAAAGGCGATTTATAATCGGTCAAATATTTTGAAAATGTTTGACCGATTATTCTTATTTTAATCTTTTCCAAACACGTTTTTTACATTTCTATGAAACTTGGTACGCTTTTTCTCTTCTATTAACTACAAAAGGTAATAATGCTATATAAATATACTTACAATTATGTGACGTCATTTTTGAAGTTGGAACGATTATTGGCGCTACGTTAAATGACAAGACTTAAAATAAAAAATACTACTTTTTTCTTTAGGATTCAGAGTAATACATAGCACAGTTTTTTACTAAACAGGTAATAAGGACTAGACTAAAACAGAAATATCAGATGAACATCAAAACAATTTCTTTAATATTTACCCTATTTGTGCTTTGTGGAAGCTCAGCTTTTTCTAATAATACAACTCCTAGCACTGAATTAAACAACGATATAGAAACGGTTGAAGATCGTAATGCTAGAGCATTAAGTATATTGAAAACCGTTTATCAAAAACATGATGCCCTTTCATCTGTGACAATGGATATTGACATTATGATCATGGATGGTGATTATTCTTATAAAAAAACAGGAACTGCAATCGTTAAAGGTCAAAAATTTAACTTGAACACTGAAGACGAAAAAATTATTTCTGATGGTAATACACTTTGGGTTTATTTAAAAAGTGATAAGAGCTTACAAATCACAAATTCAACAGCAGATAATCAAAACTTTTTCTGTTATCCATCAAAATTATTACAAAAATATCAATCATCCTGTGTTGTACAAATGGTGAACGAAACGAACAATAGTTATACTGTTCAGTTCAACGCATACAATGATGATTGTCCATACGAAACCATTAAGGTGAATATCAATAGGAAAAACTTCCAAATTACAAAAATTACCGTTTTAGAGGCGGAAGACATGGGTTACACTATTTCTATTAACAATATTGGAAAAAATGTGAACTTGAGCGACAATCAGTTTAAGTTTCAAAATACTAATGTTCAAAAATCTAAAATTAGAGATTTGCGCAACAAGTAATCACTCCTTAAAAGGATTAAGAAAAAAATTAATTGCTCGTTCTCTTCATTGAGAATGAGCTTTTTTTTTGAAAAAAATAAATATTCAAAATAAATTCATTATTTTTAATGTTTAAACATCGATTATTATTTATAACAATTCGATATTTTTTTATAAATCTGGTGAAAAACATAAATAAGGTAGCGCAGTAAGCTAATTTACTTATGCTTTATTACTTAAGTTAATTAAATTTTATTATGAAAAAGTTATTCATATTTGCTTTTGCGATTACATTATTTACAGCTTGTAATAATGGTTCAGATGCTGAAAAAGCAACAGTTGGAGAAACACAAGATGCAGCGGCATTAGTTGGTGGTGCTTATGCGGCTGACTTAGCAACTTCTACTATCAGCTGGAAAGGAACAAAATTCAATGGCGATTCTCATGGTGGTACTCTTTCAATTTCAGATGGTAATTTTGCGGTAGATAATGAAGCTATTACTGGTGGAACATTTACGATTGATATGAACTCAATGGTCGTAACGGATGATATGGAAGATAAAAGTAAGCAAGATCTAATTGGACACTTGAAAAATGGTGATTTCTTTGAAACAGAAAAATTTCCAACAGCTACTTTTACCATTACAGGTGTTGAAACATTAGAAGGTGATACTACTTATACACACAATATTGCTGGTAATTTAAAAATGAAAAGTATTGAAAACAATGTAACTTTCAAAGCAAATATTACCAACGAAAACGGTGTTGTTAAAGCTACTTCTCAGGGTTTCACTATCAATCGTATGTTGTGGAAAATAGAATATGCTAATTCTTTAATTGCTAAAGTTAAAGATAAAGCAATCAAAGATGAGCTTGAATTACAGATTACTTTAGTTGCTAATGCTGCAACAGCAGAAGGTGACGAAGAGGAAACAAAATAGTAAGAAGTTAGTAAGTAATCAACTTGTCCCGACCTCGTGAAGACCTAGGGATTACTTATTAAGTTTTGATAGTAATAAGTGCACCTTAGTCTTCATTGGCTAAGGTGCTTTTTATTTTGTAGCTTAGGTTTTCCAAAAAATAGACTTCCCAAGTTTTGGAAACTTTGTAAGTCTGCTTTCTTTTGCAAATAAGTTGATTAAGTACCATCACAGGTTGAAACCTCGGCGATGCGTGAGTGCCTTAATCCATCAATAACTGACCACTATATTTTAATTTAAACAATTGAAAATCAATAAGTTCTATTTACTACCTACTGACTTCTTTTATATAATCATGTTCATCTTCAATCTCTCCGAACACTTCTTCCAAAAT
>CAZMEH010000805.1:0-2126 GCA_964564885.1 uncultured Saprospiraceae bacterium
GATATTTTCTAATACCTCAATAAGTCCAACGATTTCTTGTTCGTACTTCTCTTCAAAATTATTCATGGTAAACAATTTTTCATACTACTGTACATTTTAGAAGTCAGCGGTCAGAACGCCTACGGCTGTCAGAAGCAAACAAATAATATAATTTATATGCAGTTTTTATTTGTTGATTTTCAAAATGTACAGTAGTATGACAATTTTTATAAAACCTCGGTATGTGTAATTTTGACAAAAACTCTTTTTATAAGTATTGCTACGGTAGGAATACCATTTTGACTATGACCATTTTTTACGATAAAATAATTAAATCAGTCAATTTAAACCACTACCCTATTTTTCTTCATTATAAGTTGGACAAAAGGTAGGTTTATTGTACAAAAAACGATAATGATTGGCAATAAATAATTAATTACTCCTAACATTCTAAATATACTTTGAATATCAATCATACTTTTATAATAAAAAATTGATATATCGTATCAATTGAACTATCTTTGCAGTATTATTTTAACTAAATAATTTGTTTGTCTTTTGGATCATCAATTTATTAACCTTAATTATGGTTAATAAAATAAACTTCCTCTTATATTAAAATTGACATATCAATAACATGTTCAATATTTCAAAGAGTATTAGTTTCCAAGTGATAGTGAGAAATCGACATACAATATTATTTTACAATTTATTATGAATAAAGGTACAGTAAAGTTTTTTAACGAAGATAAAGGTTTTGGTTTCATTACTCCAGATGATGGTGGAAAAGATGTTTTCGTCCATGCTAACGGTTTAATTGATGATATTAGAGAAGGTGACGTAGTTACCTATAACGAAGAAGAAGGGCGCAAAGGCTTAAATGCTACTAACGTGAAAGTCGTTTAATCATTTAAACATACATATATAAAAAGGCAGTCTTGAAATTTCAAGGCTGCCTTTTTGTATATATACTTTGAGCATTAGCTTTAGTTCATTCCGATTTTTATAGAAAATACGGTTTTAAATTAAAGCCTAAGAATTGAAAGAAAATAAAAGCAGCCAAAATATAGGTTTGAAACCCTGATTTGACAAGGACAGAATACAAACGACAATAGTTCTATTGAAGAGCTATTGTCGTTTCTATATAGTATTGTACGTAACTTTTAAACATCGCTATTTTCAGTTAATCATTTTTCATAACGATTCATTTTTCATTAAGAATCCATTTGATTGATTGCGTGTTTGGATTCTTTTAAGCCTGTTACGATTATCCAAACATAAAACTCATTTCTTAGAATATTTTAAATAATTAATTGGAGTATTTTTCTACGCCAATATACTCCTACAACTATTTGACGGTGAGTTAATTGAATCTTACTTGTAGTAGGCAAGTTGTAAATCTAAAATTGTAAATTTACTTCATCACATTAGCCGTAATTAAAAAAAATGAGAAACTACTTGCAGTCATTTAATATACTTTCAAATGATGAAATTGATTTATTTGAAAGTAAAGTGACTCGTAAAACGTTAAAGAAAGGCGACTATTTTATCAAAGAAGGTAGAATTTCTAAAGAAGTCGCATTTGTTGTTTCTGGACTATTTAGGTCGTTTTATTACTCCTCTTCGGAAGAAGAAGTAACGTACTGCTTTACTTTTTCGAATTCTTTTGTCAGTGCTTATTCTTCCTTTTTATCGCAAACCAAAACAGTTGAAAATATTCAAGCTTTGACGGATATTGATTTATTAACGATATCAAGAGAAGAAATTTTAATGTTAGAGCAATCAAGCACAAATTGGTTGAGGTTCTTTAAGTTTATCGCAGAACAGGAATATATCAAAATGGAGAAAAGAATTTTCTTGTTGCAAAAAGAAACTGCTGAAAAAAAATACCGAGATTTACTCGAAAACCAACCTGAATTATTACAATTAATCCCTCTCAACTTTCTTTCCTCCTATTTAGGTATCACCCAAAGGCATTTGAGCCGAATAAGAAGACTAATTACGAATTAGACAAATGTCCTTTCAAGGGAGTTTCAAAGTATAGTTCTTTGTATAAAATAAAGAATAAATATGAAACAGGTTTTAGTAATTAATGGACATCCTGATAAGCAGAGTTTTAACTATTCTTTATCAGGATGTCCATTAAT
>CAZMEH010000806.1:0-2078 GCA_964564885.1 uncultured Saprospiraceae bacterium
GAAATAATTATCAGAAAACGAAGCAGAAAAAACGACGGAAGTTAAAGAAAAGGTATTTTATTTTTATTGGGTTAATTGCCATTATTTGCGATGTACTATACAATTATACGCAAAACATCAAACTTATTTTTATTGTTTTAGTAATACTCGTTGCTGTTACATTAGTGGCTAACTTAGGAACTAAAATTGAAACTGGAAAAGGATTTTCGTCTACAAATACTGGAGGAGACTATCACTAATAATTTCTGTTTACTAAAAATGAAGGTTCTTTGACAATTTTTGTCTTTTATTCCAATTTAGCTTTAGCCCGTTGTTCTAAGTTCTTGAAAAACAATGGGTTAAAACCTATTGGATAGAATAATATATTTTTGTGCAAAATTGTCAAAGAACCAAAATAATTCGCTTCGTTTACCCTAATTCTTCTTCGACGGGTAACTCGATTGGCAATGTAAAATAGAATGTAGATCCTTCTCCTGCGGTAGATTTCACCCAGATTTCACCGCCATTAGAATTCACAATACGCTTAGCAATCGCCAAACCGATTCCAGAGCCAGAATATTCTTCTCTACCATGTAAGCGTTGAAATATTAAGAAAATGGTTTCCAAATTATTTTCTACCATTCCTATTCCATTATCCTTTATTCCAAATTCCCAAAAATTACCTACTCGCTCAACTTTTATTTCAATTTCTGGCGTAACATTTTCCTTTTGATATTTAATCGCATTACTAATCAGGTTTTGAAACAATGCCACAATTTGAGGTCGATTACAGTAAATAATTGGTAAATCAGCTTCGATTTCAATATCTGTTTTTGTTTCTTGAATTTGCATTCTAAGGTTATTCAAAACCATATAAATCACTTCGTCTATTTCTACAGATTGTTTATTCTCCGTATCTCTACCTGACCTAGAATACAGTAATAAATCATTGATAAGCGTGTTCATTCGTTTTGCACCATCAACTACATATTCCATAAACTCGTGCCCACTTTCATCAAAATTTGAAGAATATCTACGTTTTAAAAGCTGTGTATAGCTTGTAATCATACGCAAAGGTTCTTTCAAATCGTGCGAAATGATATAGCCAAACTGTTCTAAATCTTTATTACTCTCCTCAAGACTTTTAGAATAAACCTCAAGCTGCGCTTCGGCTTGACGCTTTTCGGTAATATTTTCGAGCATTCCAAGATAAAAAACAGGAATTCCGTTTTCATCTCTTATTTCTGTAGCAACAAAATTTGTGTTTAAATATTCGTTAGACTGTTTCTTTATTCTTATTTCACTATTTCCGTATTGTTTTTCTGGCGAAAGACTATTATATAAGTCATCTACCTCTTCTATATCCTCTTGATGAGTGATCTCTTGAAGCGAAAGTATTCCAATTTCTTTTTCAGAATATTGCAATTGTTTGCACAACATTGCGTTAGCATGAAGGACTTTTTTACTCAAATCCATCACCATTACACCATAAGGTGCTTCATCAAATATTTTTGAAAACAATGCTTCTTTTTCTCGCAATTGTCTTCCGACTTCTCGTTCTTCGGTGATGTCAAGACTATAAATCACAACACCTTTTATATTTCCGTCTTTATCTCGATAAGGTTTTTTATCCGAACGCAGCCAGCGTTTTTCGCCTAATGGCGTGATGACTTCTTCTATGATATTATTAACCGCCTTCCCATTTCTAATTATCTTTAAATCCTCTTCATGATAAGTGTGCGCTCGACCTCTTGGTATTAAATCATACAAAGACATTCCAACAAGGAATGACTGATCTTTTCCAAAGAAATCTGCCATCGTTTTATTTATTCTTAAAATCTTATTATTGGTATCCTTATAATAAATCATTGCGGACAAGGAATCCATCAGCTCATCAATCTCCATTTTTTGTTGTAATAACTTAGTTTGAATTTCAAATAATTCCTTTTGTCTATTAATCTTTGTCCTGAGAGCAATATAGACAAACCCAAATATTGCAATAAACCAAAAAGTCCAAATATAGTAAGGAACCTCAGAGTCAACATCAACTATTAAAAGAACAAATAAAGTAGCAACGAGATTTGTAACTAAATAGAATA
>CAZMEH010000807.1:0-7960 GCA_964564885.1 uncultured Saprospiraceae bacterium
AATATCTTCAATCGACTTGCTATCTGATACCGCTAATTCTTTAACAACAGGTCGTTTATCCGATGGGCGACGAATGATATAGTTACCGTCTTTTACTTCTACAACATAACTAGCTGCGGCAAAATCATCGGTCATTTCTACATTAACCGCCTTTAAATCAGCTGCTTTGCTTTCCATTTCGGCTTTCAAAGCATCCAAACCATCACCTTGCAAAGTTACATTCATCGGGTCACGGTAAATACCTTTGACTTCCGCTGAATAAGCTTCTTTGATATCTACATCGCCATCAACAGCTAATTTTGAAGTTCCTGGCATAACTGCCACTACCTTTGCAGTAGCAACTTCTTTGTTTTCAGAATTCTTTAACGAAAGTGTAATTGGTTGATTTGGATCAATAGACGGCACGCCTTGCAATGCACCCATATCCATCAGCCAAGCTCTATCTTTTGTATTAAAAATCACATTTACTCGAACGCCTTTATTCTCAGATGCACCACCTAAAAAGTAGTTTTTCATCGCTTTTGCATCACCATCTACCACATGAATAGTTGGTGTTTGCGGAAAGCGTCCTTTGATAAAATATCTAATTCTACTATATAAATCTTGGTAAGTTACTTTACCAGAAGTTCGTTTCAATACTTCTAATAAGGTCGATGTAAAGACACCAGAACCACGGACTTCATAAGCCAATTCAGCACCTTGACAAGATGAAAAATGCACATGTTCACCTTGTGGAAGAATATCTCTTAGTGATTTTGCATTTACAAAATCCTCTCTTGATAATTTATCTTTAAATATAAATTGATCCCATTCTCTTGGATTTCCTTTTTCTGTTAGGCGAGCAGTCATTTCTTCTGCGTCTGCGTCACGAGTAACACTTCCAGAGTGACAAGAATCGGTTATTAAAACAAAATGAGGCAATTTTTTACTTGGATCATCCGTATATGTCATCTTGTGAATCATATAACGCAATTCCTTATCCGCAATATCTGTAATTCCTTCTGGGCCACGACTATCGTAGCAAACGATTGTATTAAGGGTAGGTTTGTTTGCTGCCGCATGAAAAACTTCATCTGCATCTTCTTCTGCACCGTGTCCAGAAAAATAGAAAACAGCGATATCATCAGCACCTGCTTGACCAAGGTGATTGAAGAAATTCTCAACAATATTGGCTTTAGTTGCTTTTTCATTTGTCAATACAACTGCGTCAAATTCGAAGTCTGTATTAGCGCAAGTTGATTCTAGGTAATTATAAATATTCGTAGCATCTGGCACACAACCGTTTAGTTTTGGAACGTGCTGATAATCATTAATACCTACGCAGAGTGCGTAAAGTTTCTTGTTTCCCATTAGTTTTAGGTTTTAAAAAAATTGTTTTGCTCAATAAAGAGTCAAAAGTTTAGATAATTATTAATGTACCGTAATCTTATTTTGTCACTTTTGTGCCGAGGAAAAATAGCTTTGTGGAAGTTTGGTTTAGTAAATCATTCCAAATGCTCGGCACTAATGTGATTTTGCTTATAATTTGTTTAAAGTTACCGTAAGATATAAAATTACACAATAGATTTCAAAAGACTTTTGTAATAAATTTTGCTAAAAAGCTACTTATCTATCAACGGAGCTAAAACCTACCAAGCCTTAAAGACTTTGCAGGTTTTAGCTTGTTCCATTTTCAACAAACCAATAGAATGAAATACTATTTTTCGCTTCAATATAAAATGCTCAATCGAAAGATAATCGAATTTGGATTACATCCGAATCTCGCTTACTTACTGATGATTGTGTTATTTATAGCTTTATCATTTATGTTATTTTTGAAAACGGCTTTTGCCAATTATATTTATTTAGCTATTGCGTTGAGTTCTCTAACTGCATTGAGTGAAGGTTTTAGAACGGATTTTTTGAAATCAATCTTTTCGGATAAAGAATATTTAAAAATTCGATGCCTTGAAAATACGATTATCGCTATTCCTTTTGCGGTGTTCTTAATGTTTAAAAGTGAATGGCTATTTGCTTTTATCGTACCAATTGCTGCCGCTAGTTTAGCTCTTTTCAATTTTAAAAATCAACTCAATTATACTATTCCAACGCCATTTTCAAAGTTTCCTTTTGAATTTATCGTTGGTTTTAGAAATACGTATTACTTGTTTTTGGGAAGTTATTTTTTAACAATAATGTCCATTCAAGTCGGTAATTTTAATTTGGGTATTTTTGCCATGCTCTTCGTTTTTGCCGTTTGTTTATCGTTCTATGCAAAGCCAGAAGAGGAGTATTTCGTTTGGATATTTTCTAAAACACCAAAGTCGTTTATGTTTTCAAAAATAGTATTTGCACTAGTTTGCTCCACTATTTTGATTTTACCTATTTTAATAAGTTTACTGATTTTCTTTAGTAGCAATTGGTGGATTTTATTAATTGTCCTGTGCGCAGGTTATTTATATTTAGTGACAATAGTTTTGGCAAAATACGCCGCTTACCCACGAGAAATCAATGTTCCACAAGCCATAATTATCACATTAGGCGTTTCGTTACCTCCGCTCCTACTTGGAATTATGCCGTTTTTTTATAAAAAATCTATTAAACAACTTAACCTTGTTTTAAGAACAGAAACGAAAAAGCAGAGAATAGGAAAATAAGGGTTTACTAGGTAGAAATAAACAAATCTCTGTTCTCTCGTCTCTAATCTCTCTTCTAAAAAAAACACATGATACAAATAGAAAACTTATCAAAATCCTTTGGTTCAAACCAAGTCCTCAATGATATTTCATTAACATTAGAAAAAGGAAAAATCTATGGCATTGTTGGAGAAAACGGTGCTGGAAAAACAACCTTATTCAAATGTATTGCGGGATTAGAAACACACAAGGGAAAAATCAAAAGCGAGTTTCCAATTCTAAAAGACCATTTAGGTTTTTTGCAAACCAATCCTTTTTTCTTTTCTAAAATCACTGGAAGGGAATATTTGGAATTGCTTTGCCATGCTCGACATATCAAAGGAATTGATTTTGATGCTAGAAATGTTTTTGATTTACCGCTGAATCAATACGCTGTTACTTATTCTACAGGAATGAAAAAGAAATTGGCAATAATGGGCATTTTGATGTTAGGAAATGACTTTTTTATTTGGGATGAACCTTTCAATGGCGTGGATATTCAGAGCAATATTATCATTACAGAAATCATTCACCGATTGAAAGCATTAGGGAAAACGATGATTATTTCATCACATATTTTTTCTACATTGCGAGAGACTTGCGATGAAATTCATTTATTAAAAAAAGGAAAATTGGTTAGAAAGGTCAATCAATCGGAGTTCGATAAACTAGAACAAGAAATGAAGGATTTCACGATTGGCAATAGTTTGGAAAAATTGGGATTAATATAAAATGTAGGCAATGTAGGCAAAGGGCATGCCCTTTGCCTACATTATTTATTTAAAAACGTACACATGAGAAAAATCATTACGATACTTTTATTAAGTTATTCTTCGCTAGCATTTAGCCAAAATTACACGACTTATTTTACAGGAAATACAAACGATTTAGTCGTTAATCCATCTGGTGGAATTTGCTTATCTGGTGGCGCAGTCGAACACGACAACGCCATGCAATGGTTTTTGGAACGTGCAAATGGTGGTGATATTCTGATATTGAGGGCAAGCGGTTCTGATGGCTACAATAATTATTTCTACTCGCAACTAGGCGTAACGGTCAATTCGGTTGAAACGATTGTTTTTAATGACGCTTCGGCGGCTAACGAAACTTATATTCATCAAAAAATAGCCAATGCAGAAGCTATTTGGCTTGCTGGCGGAGATCAATGGGATTATGTATCTTATTGGCGAGAAACAGCCATCGATAGTTTAATTAACGATGGTTTACAAAATCGAAATATTGTTATTGGCGGTCACAGTGCTGGTATGGCAGTGCTAGGCGGCATCTATTTTTCCGCAGAATTTGGAACAGTAACTTCTAGCACTGCTCTTGCAAATCCTTATGATTCTGATGTTAAAATTGATACTCTTCCGTTTTTTAAAAATGATATTTTAGATAATGTTATCACTGACACACATTATGACAGTCCAGATAGACGAGGACGACACATGACTTTTCTGGCTCGTGCTTTAACGGATTGGAATATTTCAGCTCGTGGTATTGCTTGCGATGAATATACTGCCATTTGCATTGATACAAATGGTATAGCAAATATTTTTGGTGAATATCCAGCCTACGATGAAGATGTTTATTTTTTGCAAGTAAATTGCGAAAACACATCGATTTTACCCGAAAATTGTACGAACGGTCAACCTTTAGATTGGAATCTCAATGGCGATGCCGTCAAAGTGTATAGAGTAAAAGGAACAATTGATGGTATAAATACTTTTGATTTAAATGATTGGGAAACAGGTACTGGCGGTGTTTGGGAAAATTGGTCTGTTGATAATGGAATATTGAAGACGGTTGTAGGAAGTCCTATTGATTTTACTAATTGTATTCCCGTGAGTACCCGTGAAGTTGAAATACAACCTATTTCAATATTCCCAAATCCTGTTACAAATGGTTATTTTAATATTAAAACAAGCATAGCAATTGATAATATTCTTATTTCAAATATTTCTGGGCAAATCGTTAAAACTATTACAAAAACAATTGAACAAGAAGAAACAATTGATATTTCATCCTTGACAAGTGGTATTTACTTCGTTCATTTTCAAACGAATACGAGTAGTTATTTTGCTAAATTGATTTTAGATTAAAAATAAATGTTATTGTAGGTCAATGGCATGTCATTGACCTACAATAACGTTTATTTTAAAAATCAAACTTAAACCTTAGGTTGATTCTTCGAGAGGTCAAATAATTTGGAATAGCATATTGCTGTAAGAAAACGGTTTTTATCCAAGTGTTTGATGCAACATTAGAAATCGCTAAAAGATTAAAAACTTCTACGCTCATCCATGTTTTATTGGTAAAACGGAACAGATTATTAGGTTTTGAATACTTCATTTTCGCTTTATCCCAAAGCAATGCCGAAAAGCCAATATCTACACGCTGATAGCCTTTGAAACGATAAATATTCCTAAATTCTACATTATCATCAGGTAAACCAAACGGCAAACCAGTACCTACGGTCAATATCGTATGTACTTTAAAACGTGGATGACCAGGGAAATAATCTTGGAAAAACATCGACAAGTTCATAAATCTATCGGTTGGTTTAGGCACATCATTAACTACTAAAACCGTATCGGGATTTTCTGCGGTTCTCAATAAATGGTCAACGCCTGTGAAGCTTTCTCTAGCTCGAAGAAATGATAGATTTATCCAAGATTCGGTATCTTTTACAAATTCACCATTCAAACGCAAATCCAAACCTGTAACGTAACCTGTTGCTAAATTATCACCATAATAGCTAATACGGACATTGTCAATATCATAAGGCACAATATCCCAAAGCTTCTTATAATACATCTCACCAACTAATCGAAACGGTCGCCCAGCCCAATCAAAATCATACGTCAAACCTGTAACAACATGTAAAGATTTTTGAGAAACGACATCTCGATTGATTTCGCCTTGTTGATTTCGGAGTTCCCGATAAAAGGGCGGTTGATGATATAATCCACTTGCCAGTTTAAAGGAAATGTCTTTTTTCCATAGCAATGGTTTGTACTGCAAAGAGAAACGAGGCATCAAAATAGTTTCGCCGTTCAAATCCCAATATTGCGCCCGAACACCAAGCGTCAAATTCATTTCACGAGTACTATCTGAGAGACTCCAAGAGTTTTGAATAAACCCGCTAAAACGATTAGAAGATAAATTAATATCTGTTTTAATCGCTTCATTCAGCAAAACTTGTGTTGTATCATAAAATAAAGAATAACCAGCAGAATCTAATCTCGTCCATTCATTCAATTGGTCATTGATGACTTCTCTTTGATATTTCACGCCCCATTGCAAAAACTGCGTACTTCTTCCATAATCTTTATTTCTCCATTCCCAGCCGCCTTTCTGCGCTATATTTGTCACATCAGCCGTCAGGTAATTTCTAGCATAATTGTGTTCCGTACCTGTTCCAAGGATGCTGACCACTTCACCAAAATCATCACTTCCTAAGTCCGTTTCTAGCTCACCAAGCCTATAATAACCAATAATATCAAATCGTTCACTTTCTTGACTACCATATCTAGAAGCCAAAAACTTCAAGTAATAATTCTTCTCTTCATTGATATTCGTCAAATGCACACCAGTCATATAAGTATTGAATTGGTCAATCTCTTGCCCTTCAAATTCTACATTAAATTGCAACGCAAAATTGATTAATCCAAGTGTTGACGAACGTGTTTGCGGTGTAAATTGATATCGACTATTCGCATAATTTCCAATCACACCCAATTGCCAACGCTTATTAAAATCATAAGTAAGCGAACCTTGAAAATCTGTAAAGTTTGGTCGATACTCGCCTTGCAAATCTAAACTACCTAGTAAATATTGCGTTGTTTTATACCTTGCACCAAACAAATAACGAAATGCTTTTTTAGATTTATTATTCTTATCCGCAAATTTTGCGCCTTCCAAATGGGCAGATGCACCCAAAAAACTGACACCGACAGAAGCCTTCAACGAGTCTGGACGCTTATAATTAATGTTTAAAACAGAAGATAATTTATCTCCAAATTTCGCTTCAAATCCGCCAGAAGAGAACGTCAAATCACGAATCAAATCAATATTTGGGAAAGTCAATCCTTCTTGTTGACCAGAACGAATCAAAAACGGGCGATATATTTCAAAATCATTCACATAAATCAAATTCTCATCATAACTACCGCCACGAACCGAATATTGAGAACTCAACTCGCCACCTGTTCCAGCATTTACACCTAGACCAAAAAAGCCCAATGCCGTTTCAAAATTGATAGAAATGGTTGGAATCAACTTTATACTTTCTATTTCTTCTTCTGATATTATTATTCCATCTTCCTTTTCAAGTCTATTGTCCTGAATAATAACCTCTTCGGTATCTCTGACTTTCAATCCAATTTGAACCGAACGGTTTTCTCCCTTTTTCAACTGAAACGTAACCGTATCTTGAATATAGTTCACCAAGGAAAAAATAATATCAAGGCGTTTATTTTCAGGTACTTTTATCTCGAAAGAACCATCTGCATTACTATTTACAACGTTAGCCGTTCCTCCTTGAACAACAGTTACGAATTCAAGCGGTTTGTTCGTGGCTTCATCATAGACCGTTCCTGACACCGTACTTTTTTGAGCAAATGTCTGAATACTAATCAATGAGAGAACTAAAATAAAGATGATTTTTTTCATATATATATTAAATGGAATATTGGAATAATCCCGAGAAATCGGAACAAGTTGGTTCCGGTTTCTCAGGGTGGAATTATGTCTTAAAAAATTTCAGCATTCCCAGTTCAACTATTCAAGAATTGCAAAAGTAATAATCTTCAATCATTCTGAAAGTCTGTTATTCGATAAAAGTCATAATTCAATGCTTTCTACCCAAATTATACATTTGTAAATCGTTTGAAGTAGCCCAAATGTTACTCACCTTAGGAATTTATTAAACTATTGAGCGACAAATTTTGTGCTGCGCTCCATAACTCAGCAATTCGTTCACTCAACAACTCCTCCATTTATATTAAATTAGGTTCTTCGACATTTTTTGTCATTTCCGTCCAATCCCAAGAAATCGGATTGGACGGAAAATATTTTCATTTTGGCAAAAGAAGCTCGACCGAGTAATTGTCAAAGAACCTTAAATGTTAACACTCTGTGATAGTTTTGTGATACTCTGCCCGTACTTTTGGAGATATATAAAAACAGCATTCTTTGAGCATAAAAACGCTAAAGAAACTATCCTGTTCAATGCGTTACATTTTTGAATATTAAATTGGATTATATTAATGAACACAATCCAATTAACTATAAAAACTCATAAA
>CAZMEH010000808.1:0-1574 GCA_964564885.1 uncultured Saprospiraceae bacterium
TAACCAATAAGATATAATGTTTCACCAACTTCAACCCTCGAAAGTCTTGGTTGTAGTACTTGTAATTTACTGTTTTGAGGAATAGAACAAGCCAATAAAATAATATCTTTTGGAGAATATGTACTATTGATAATATGCTGAACTTTTACTGTATCAGCAGACAACTTATCTGTTCTAGGAAATACTTTCCAATAATTTAGATCTGTATCAAATTCAGTAGTAAGAATTTCTGGTATAAAACCCATCGCATCACTTAGAAGGTGTTTTGCGGTACACAGGAAAGTATCTTTAGTTGATGCAATCAAAAAGGAACTTGCACCATCTTTTTCCAAATCACGAAAACTATATTGATTAGTCAGTAATATCTGAGTAGAATCAATAAAATCGCCTGACATCCAGCTTTGAGCTTGACTATACTTTGTATCGTCTAAGCAACTAGAAAAAATAATGGCTACAACAAGAATATAATATGCTTTTACTTGAAATAGGTTGTAAGGTTGAATAAAAAGACAATTTACAAAATAATATAGATAGGAGATAGGAGAGAATAATATTTAATGATTGGTTTTTTCTATTCTTGCTCTCTTCTCTCTTCTCTGAAAAAATACGTTAGTTAAGTGAAAACATATTTTGAATAGTTCAAAGTAAACGTTCATCATATGCCAAAAAAAGTCGCATGCTTATTGCATTTATCTAATCAAACAACAATGACTAGAACAAAAATAAGCTAAAAACAAAAACACATTAACTAGATTAGATGAATTAATGACCTTGTAATCTCCAATGAACATATTGAAGAAGTTCATTATCTAAATCACTGCAAAGAAATAAGGTTTGGTTAGAATAATGTTAGTTAGGTAAGAGCTAGATCGAAAGGTCTAGCTTTTTTATTTCTAGGTTAGTGTATGCAAGAAGTTCTGGAAAAAACATTAAAAACTCTTCATTAAATTCTTCTTCAAAACGCAATAAATCATCTGTCGCCAAATGGAAATTATCTTCAAAAGAAGTGCGATTAGACATTTTAGAAAAAGTAAACTTCAATCCTTCAATCTCACCATAGCGAACGAGCCAATCATGTGAAATCATTTGAGGTAGCCGTTTTTGTAATGATTTTGGATAAAGGTGAATTTCTGTTTCTAAATGAGAATAGATATTAGCAGCGAAGTCCGAAAGTAAAGTAGGAGAGAAGGTAGACCAATTTTTAATCAAAAAATAGTCATAAAATACATCCATTAAAACACTTGCGTAGCGTCCTTGAGTAGATTTTAGTCGTTTTACACTTTGTTTGACAATCGGGTGTTTGTCTGTAAATTTATCAATCTTACGATGAATAATAATGCCTTGTTGAATAGCTTTGGGTAAATCGTCAACCGCTTTTCTTCCTCGTAAAAAGTCTGTTATAAAATTACCAATAATAATATCATGTTGATTATCGGAAAGGAAAGCGTGCGCAAGGAAATTCATATATTGATAATGTAAAGCATCGGATACTTTCAATATATCCGATGCTACTTATAAATGATTTTTTCTGACAGTCCCGACCTGTCCCGATTTCTCGGTGAGTACTCGTGGAC
>CAZMEH010000809.1:0-5408 GCA_964564885.1 uncultured Saprospiraceae bacterium
CTTCTTCTGGCGTTTGGAAAAGTGGGCCAACATCTACGTCAAAACCGATGTCTGCAAAACTCGTTGCAATCACTTTTGCGCCTCTGTCGTGTCCATCTTGTCCGAGTTTCGCAACCATAATTCTCGGGCGACGACCTTCTAATTCGTTGAACTTATCGGATAATGCTCTAGCTTTTTTGAAATCAACATTTTGTTTGATTTCGCTCGAATAAGCTCCTTTCACGGTTCTTGTTGTTGCTTGATAACGACCAAATGTTTTTTCCATCGCTAATGAGATTTCGCCTAAAGTTGCTCTGTATCTGGCTGCTTTGATAGCTAAATCCAATAAATTGCCTATTCCGTTTTTCGCACCATTTTCTAAATCTAATAAAGCGGCTTGAACGGCTTTTTCATCACGTTCCGCTTTAACTTTTTGAATATTTGCCAATTGCGAATTTCTAACCGCTGTATTATCTACTTCTAAAACATCAAGCGTTTCCTCTTCCTCTTCATTGATGAATAAATTCACACCAATGATTTTATCAACTCCGCTATCAATTCTAGCTTGTTTTCTAGCTGCGGCTTCTTCGATTCGGAGTTTTGGCAAACCGTTTTCGATAGCTTTTGCCATTCCGCCGAGTTCTTCGATTTCCTCAATCAAAGCCCAAGCTTTACGAGCAATTTCATTTGTAAGATATTCGATATAATACGAGCCGCCCCACGGGTCAACTACTTTTGTAATACCTGTTTCTTGTTGTAAATATTTTTGCGTGTCTCTTGCGATTTTTGCAGAAAAATCTGTTGGTAGAGCGATTGCTTCATCCAGTGAATTTGTGTGCAAAGATTGTGTTCCGCCAAGTGTCGCCGCCATCCCTTCGATAGCTGTTCGAGCAATATTATTAAACGGGTCTTGTGCGGTCAAACTCCAACCCGAAGTCTGGCAATGCGTTCGCAAAGCCATTGATTTTTCACTTTTAGGATTGAATTTTTTAACAATTTTTGCCCAGAGCATACGAGCTGCACGCATTTTGGCGATTTCCATAAAATGGTTCATTCCAATGCCCCAAAAGAAAGACAATCGTGGTGCAAAATCATCAATTTTCAAACCTGCTTCGATACCTGTTCGGATGTATTCCAAACCGTCAGCGAGCGTGTAAGCCAATTCAATATCAGCCGATGCGCCTGCTTCGTGCATGTGATAACCGCTGATACTAATGGAATTGAAACGTGGCGTTTTTTGAGAAGTATATTGAAATATATCTCCGATAATTCGCATGGAATACGATGGCGGATAGATATAGGTATTACGAACCATGAACTCTTTAAGAATATCATTTTGTATCGTTCCGCTGAGTTGCGACAGGTCAACGCCTTGCTCTTCGGCTGCTACAATATAAAACGCCATAATCGGAACGACTGCGCCATTCATTGTCATGGAAACCGACATTTTATCCAATGGAATTTGGTCAAAAAGCACTTTCATATCTTCGACCGTATCAATCGCAACGCCAGCCATCCCAACATCACCCACGACACGAGGATGGTCACTATCGTAACCTCTGTGCGTCGCCAAGTCAAATGCAACGGAAAGCCCTTTTTGTCCTTGCGCTAAGTTTCTACGATAAAAAGCATTACTTGCTTCGGCTGTCGAAAAACCTGCATATTGACGGATTGTCCACGGACGACCAGCGTACATTGAACTATATGGCCCACGCAAATTTGGCGCAATTCCTGCCACGAAATCCAAATGCTCTACGTCTTTGATACTTTCTTTGTCGTAGAAATTTTGAATATCAATGCCTTCAGGTGTTGTGCTAATGGTTGTTTTTCCATCAGTTTTGCTCCCGATAGTTATCGGGATTCGCTTGAATGATATATTTTTAAAGTTTGGTTTTTTCATAATTCTTTTAGTTAAGGGATTTTTATCAAAAAAATCCTTACACAGCAAAATCTATAAAGGCTTTTTTGAAAAACTGCGAGTTATCAATCTAGTAAAGTTGTCCAGTTTTTTCAAAATACTTTTTTAAAACCAACAAAGAAATTAAGTCTTCTGATTTTTTGTTTTTAAATTGCTTAACAAACTCATGGGCATTTTTAATGATTTCTTGGGCTTCGTCTGGGTGTTCCATGTAGTAATTAAGTTTATACTCCAAATCAGAATAATCATCTTTAATCAGGATATAGTGATAATCAGGAATAAGTAGGCTTTCCATAAACCAAGTCTCGAATTTGGGGCTAGGCATCACCGCAATGGAATTAGAAGACATTATCCATTTTAAGTTAGAAGCTACATCTTTTCCTTCTATACTTAGAATGAACTTGTAATCAAGTTGTTCACTAATTGTCATTCGACTGCGTTTCCATTCTGGATTAAGATTACTTGTATTTACACGACCAATATCACAAAGTGGATGTTTAAAATACATCTCAACAAAAAGAATTCTGTGTAGCCATGTTGAATGTACCTTACCACGCCAAACTAACATATCTTTTTTACTCAGAAAATCTATATCATTTCCAACAAAAGTAAAATGCCTTATTTTATTCCACTTCAAGATAACAGAATTCTGATTTTTATCGGAAATAGGTCTGCTTTTAGTTAGTGAAGGTTCGTTAGGAACATGAATAATATCTCCAAATAGAAAATGTCCTTTTAGGTTTTGATTAAAAAACCTACTATATTCATACAAGTCAAAAAGATAAGTCCGCTGCTTTTCTTTTATATTAAGGTCAGATAGTTTTTTAGCTTTTTCATTTAATTCAAAAGTGTTGTCTAATTTATTGTAAAAATTCACCCTAGAAATGATTGTCTCTTTCTCGAATTTACTTAGTGTTTTTAATTTATTTTTAAGCCTATTTTTGTAATAACTAGAGGGAATCATCCACCGCAAATAATTGATAGCATAATATAATAGCTTATTATTTTTATGTTTGAATGAAAGTCTTTTTGTCTCCATTTTATAAATAATTCAAGTTACCTATAATAAAAAATTAACCTCAAAATATTTAAATCATACCAGCTTTTGAAAGCTCTATCTTTGTTACTTCAAATGCTAATCTAACCAATGCACAATCGTATTCCTTTCTTGTCCGCATCCCTAAGTTTTATTACACTCACGAAATCCAAATCTTCTAGGTCTTTGATACTTTCTTTGTCGTAGAAGTTTTGAATATCAATGCCTTCAGGTGTTGTGCTAATGGTTATTTTTCCATCAGTTTTTCCTACTGGTCGTTTGAATGATATATTTTTAAAGTTCGGTTTTTTCATTGTTTAAGTTTCATTACATATAACGTTCCTTTTCCTTTTCCCACTTTACTAATCACATTTTCTTTTCTTAAAAACAGAATGTCTTTTTTGATAGTATTTATAGAAACATCACTTAATGATTTTGAAATATCGCCCATTCTCACAGGTTCGCTATTTTTAATGTAGTCAAGAATTCTGCGCTGCCTTTCGTTCAAATAAGGTCCTTTTTGCTTAAATTCTTCGTATTTTAATTCTAATTTTTTGACTAAAATTTCCAAACTATTTAAGAAAAATAACATCCAATCATTGATTATTTCTTTTTCAGAATACCTATGTTGTTGAGCATTCATTAATACTCTATAATATTCCTTTTTTTGCTGCTCTATATGATTTTCAAAAGAAATGTATCTTATAAAATGATACTCTTTTTTTATCAATAATAAAGTAGTCAATAGTCTTGACAATCGCCCATTTCCATCTTGAAATGGATGTATTGATAAAAATTCATAAATAAATGCGCCAATAGTAATCAAAGAATGAATGTTATCATTTTTTAAATTATTGGTTGTCCATTCTAATAATACTTCCATTTCCTTTTTTACCAAGAATGGTTCTGTTGTATTAAAAATTACTCGTTGCGAACCATCTGGATAATTAGCTACCACTTTATTAGAAAGCTGTTTATATTGCCCTTTATGATATTTGTCTTTTGAACTATATTTTAGAAGTAAATTATGAAGATTGTAAATATTACCTTCTGTAACTTCAATGCCTTGACTGTTATCTAAAATGATTTCTAAAACATCGTAATAACCAAAAACCTCTTGTTCATCACGTTCTTTTAGATTGGTGATTTTAACATTATCTAAAAGATTCTCAACTTCTGCATTCGTTAAAGTTGCTCCTTCAATCCGTGTTGAAGAACCAATACTTTGTATAGTTGCTATTCTCTTTAATTCTTTTAAATAAAAATTTTCTTCTTCTTTAATTGCCATCCACTTTCCTTTGAAAGTGTCGATAAACCCTATTTTTTGAATGATTTTTTGAGTTGTTTTAAAATCAAAATTTAATTTCTTATCCATAATGTATCTATATTTTATCCGTAAAATTCACACTAAAGATAATAAATTTGATTTTAAAAACATCCAATACATATCCATATCCTATCCGAAAAACAACTATAATCTACCTTTCTCCACTAAAATTCTCCACTTCCCTTTTTAAAACAGCTTCAATTGCTGGTTCAGAAGAAGCGTGTCCTGCATTGACTAAATGCAAAGTTGATTGTTGTCCAAATGCTTGATGTAATTGTTCCGCAAATATTGGCGGACAAATCACATCATGTTGACCTTGTACAATAACTGTTTTTATGTTTTCGATGGCTTTAATATTATTTAAAATATAGTCATCTGGAATAAAGCAATAATTCGCACAGTAATGCGCTTCCATGATAGCTAAGGATTTGAATGGCATATTGTCTACCAATTTCTTGATTTCCTCATCAGAAGTAACGCCTTGTTTATAAATAGACATTTCATAATATGCCCATTCAAAAGCATAACGATTGCTTACTTCTTCATCTTTTGACAACATTTTATTTAAATAATAAGTCGGAATATTATCTCTTTCGTTTTGAGGAACTAAATTTTCAAATCTAGCCCAAACCTTTGGAAACTGCTCTTTTACACCACCATTTATAAAATAATCTATGCTTGCTTTATTCCCTAAGAAAATACCTCTTAATAGCATTTCTGTAACTCGTTCCGCATGCTGAATGGCATAAACTAACGCCAACGTGCTGCCCCAAGAACCGCCAAATAACAATACTTTTCCTATATTCAAAAAATCTAGTAAACGATTAATATCATTTACTAAATCTTGTGTTGTGTTTTCTTCGATATTTCCAAAAGGCTGACTATGTGATGCGCCTCGTTGGTCAAACAAAATCACATTAAAAATACTCGGATTAAAAAATCGCTTATCAGCATCAGAAAAACCTGCTCCAGGCCCGCCATGAAGAAATAGAACTGGTTTCCCAGTAGGATTACCGTAACACTCATAATATAATGAATGAACGGAGCTTACTTTTAAGTAACCTTTTTTATAAGTGTCTTTTTCAAAATCCTCTATCATTAGGTAATTAATTTTTATTCGTTATCCATTTTCAATTGTACATTATCTT
>CAZMEH010000810.1:0-4101 GCA_964564885.1 uncultured Saprospiraceae bacterium
ACTGTTTTGAATACTATATTGATAAAAATACATCTTTGTATCAAAATTTAGAGATTAAGCCGCTTAATTAAACGACTAAAAATACTATTACCTCTCCAACATCGTACATTATAGTTTACTTTACCTGAATTATTATTTATTCATCAACTAACAATCGATAATGAAATCAATATTAATCACACTTATTACATGTCTAGCTTTTATAAATGTTGGAAAAAGCCAATCTTTTATTCCTGGTAATTCGTATTTAGATTTGACAAACTATGTGGAGTATATTGCGGGAAATCTTCCAGTTGTTATTTCTGTTCCACACGGCGGATATTTAGAACCGAGTTCCATTCCAAATAGAAGTTGTTCGGGCTGTAGTTATGTTCGAGATTCTTACACGCAAGAATTAGCCAATGAAATCAAAGATGCCTTTTTTCAAAAAACAGGCTGTTATCCTCATATTATTATCAATCTCTTACATCGTAAGAAATTTGATGCAAATCGTGATATCGGCGATGCGGCAGATGGCAATGCAACGGTAGAGGCAGCTTGGTATAATTATCATAATTTTATTGATACAGCTAAACATCATATTGCAGCAAATTACAACAGAGGAATGTTTTTTGACTTGCATGGACACGGACACACTATTCAAAGAATAGAATTAGGTTATGGTTTAAGCAAAACAGAATTGCAACTGTCTGATGCGAATTTGAATACTTCTACTTATGTAAATGAAAGTAGCATCAAACTATTGACTAGCGATAATTTACAAAATCTTACTCACGCAGAGCTACTTCGTGGCGATCTTAGTTTTGGCACTTTATTAGATAATAAGGGTTTTCCTAGTGTTCCGAGTAAGTTCGACCCGTTTCCTCAATCAACTGAACCGTATTTCTCTGGCGGTTATAATACTAGACGTTACGGTTCTGAAAATGCGGATACGCTTGACGCTATTCAAATTGAATGTAATTCAGGTATTAGATTTAATGCGAGTTTACGCCAGAATTTTGCAGATAGTGTGACGCAATCTATGCTAAAACTTATTGATTTACATTACATGGATAATTTTGAAGGCAATTATTGTAATTTATTAACTTCTACGGAGAGTACATTTTCTAATGCTGTTGATATAAAAATATATCCAAATCCAAGTTGCCAAGAAATTTTTATTGAAAATCATCAGTTGAATGCTGGTAAAATTGAAGTTTTCAATACACTAGGTCAACCCGTTTTATTTACTAATTTAGAAATTGGAACAAACCGTATTACTATTAATACTTTAAATAATGGTTTTTATTGGATAAGAATAATTGAGAAAGGAAAGGTTGTCTTTCAAGATAAAGTCTTCAAGATGTGCGATTAACTACTAATTACTATACTAAAACAGCAAAAGCCATTTCGAGTACTCGAAATGGCTTTTGTCTTATATTTCTTCTTATAATATTTTATTTCTTCTCAGATTTCCAACGGTCAAGACCACATTCAAGGAAATTCAAGAAACGTTCTTTATCTCCTACATCATCAAAACCCTGTGGTTTGTTGAGTACTTTTTCATCTGGTGTAATCAAAACATACAAAGGTTGTGTATTTGATTTAAAATTTTGTTCTTCAAAATCAGCCCATTTATTACCTACATTTCTAATCAACTTACCTTTTGGTGTTCTATATGGTTCAGCGATTTTTTCACGATCATCAACATATAAAGAAACTAAAACATAATCTTCGCCTAATAGCTTTTTAACTTCATCTTCTTTCCAAACGTTTTCTTCCATTTTTCTACAATTCACACAACCGTGTCCTGTAAAATCAATCATAACTGGAAGATTACGATCTTTTGCAAATGCTAATGCTTCGTCATAATCCTTGAAACAACGAATATTTTGTGGACAGTCTGGGAAGTCTAAATTTGCTTCATTACGGAAGAAATTATAAGTCACGGGAGGCGCAATTCCACTTAATATCGTTAATGGTTTGTAAGTAAACAATCCAGAAGCTAAATAAACAACAAAAGCTAAAGAAGCGAAACCTGTAATGTAACGACCTCGTGTGATTTTAGGTTTACCATAATCTAACGGAAGTTTGAGGAAACCGAGCATATAAGCACCCATTCCTGCAAAAATAAGTATCCAAAGACCTAAGAATAATTCTATTTTAAGAATACCTGTGTGATATACTAAATCCGCTGTTGAAAGGAATTTCAAGGCTAATGCTAATTCTAAAAATCCTAAAAATACTTTAACCGTATTCATCCATCCACCAGATTTTGGCAAATTGTTTAACCAACTTGGAAACATAGCAAACAATGCAAATGGTAATGCTAAAGCGGTTGAGAAACCAAGCATACCTAATAATGGCTTAACTGGAATCCTTCCTAAAATAGTTGCACCTGAACCATCGGCCGTTTGCGCTAATAAGGTACCAATAATTGGTCCTGTACAAGAGAATGAAACTAAAGACAAGGTAAATGCCATGAAGAATATTCCTAATAAACCACCTTTATCCGAAGCATCATCTGACCAAGTTGACCAGGAACTGGGCAAGGTCAATTCAAAGAATCCAAAGAAGGAAAACGCAAATAGCACAAATACGAAGAAGAATAAGAAATTAAATACCGCACCTGTTGACCAGAGATTAAGCGTATCTGCTCCGAGCGTTCCTGTTACAACCATTCCTAGTGTAACAAAAATTGTAATAATTGACAAACCATAAATCAACGCATTTCCTATACCTTCTGCACGAGTTCCGCTACGTTTTGTAAAGAAACCAACCGTGACTGGAATCATTGGAAAAATACAAGGCGTCAATAGTGCAATAAATCCACTACCTAGTCCTAATAAGAAAACCCAAAGATTGTTTCCGTAATTTGCAGCACCTTCTCCATCACAATTCTCGTAAGCGTATTCATAATTAAATATCGTTCCATCAAGTTGTATCGCACCTTCTGGCGCTACTTTTACAGCACTTTTATTATCGTTATCTTGAGCAACTACTATTCCTTCACCTTCGGACTCCGTTTCATCGTCACCTTCGCCTTCTTCATCTATTTTAGCTTGTGCTAATGCTGCACGCTCTCTTTCTCTTGCTTTCTTTTTAAGCATTGCTTCGGTCGGTGTGATTTTTCTTGGTAAGTCAATCGAAAATCCAACACGCTGAGGAGAAAGAATCGTATTGTCACTTGCTTGAGCAGCAACGTAATTCAAATTACCCTTTACAGAACGAGAGCCTGTTTCAATTTTCACACGCTGTGTAAAAGAAACTTCATCTCTATATCTAGTAAGTGTTACACCAAATTTACCATCGACATTTCTAATTCGTTTATCAGAATCTGTTTTAATGCGCTTGTAAGGCTTCAATCTTTCATCACGGTTATCGTATTCAAATGATAATGGCATTGGCCCTTTTGAACCAGTGTAAGGAGAATATAATTCCCAGCCATTTTCTACATTTGCTTTGAAAGTAATGTCATATTCGTCTTTGCTGACACGAATCCCTTCTACTTGCCATTGAACAGGTAATCCTGCCTTAGATGACGTTGAACCCGTTGCAGGTTTGATAGGTGTAGTTTCAACTATTACTGGTTTTGTTTCTGTTGACTTATCGTTTTTAGTTGGTTGTATCGCTTGCTTCGTTAATGGCTTAGTTTTAAGTTTAAATTCAGTGTATTCAGGTGCAAGACATTTTGAGTCGTTACAAGTCATGAATTCCCAGGCACCTTTGATATTATAAACTCGGTATGGATCTGTTACTTTAATGCGCTGTTTGAAGGTAGCTTTTTTAGCATACTTCGTTACATTCATCTTGAAAACGGTGTCAAAGCCAGTTTTCTTATTTCCACTTTCTTTTGTTCTCCCTATTTTTTGAACACCAGTTGGCATTGTAAATTCAAATGTAGTAGGAATAGGACCATCGTCACCCTCAAGATATTGAGAGTAAACATACCAGCCACTTTTGATTGTAGCGGAAAATACAATATCGTATTGATTTCCAGTAACGTGACGGACATACTTTTTCCACGTAACTGGATTTTCTATCTGAGCAGATAGAGACGAGAATGTAAAAACTAGAAGTAGTACAGCAAAAACTCTGAAAAGGCGCATTGATTAGATATTT
>CAZMEH010000811.1:0-3968 GCA_964564885.1 uncultured Saprospiraceae bacterium
CCGTTTGCCGTCAGCCGATTCTTGAGACCTCCACTAAATTCACCAAAGAGCCCTAACTGATTTAGAATTTAACGGTATCCAAAACATCTGAACTGTCCGAGGAATTAGACGCTTTACTAATCGCAAGCAATCCTAAAAACGTAATCAAACCATTCAAAATCAATAATTCAAAACCAAATTTATATCCAAATAACAGTTGTTCTGAATTTGCATTAATGATGTAAGTCAAAATAGGCGAAGCAATACAAACGATAGGCGCAAGATTATCTTTTATCTTGAATTTGGTAAAAAATCCAAAGGCATACAAACCGAGTAATGGTCCATAAGTATAACCTGCAATCCTGAATAAATCATTGATGACGGAACGACTGAAATTTGAAAATAACAAAATCACTACAAACAATAAGACTGAAAAACCAATGTGAACTAGACGGCGAGTTTTTTTCAACTCTTTACTTTCTGAATCTTCTTTTTTATCAAAACCAAGAATATCTACACAAAAAGAAGTCGTCAAAGCAGTCAAGGCAGAATCTGCACTAGAATAAGCCGCAGCAATCAAACCGAGTATAAATACAATACCAATAGTTGGCGTTAAATGTTGTAATGCAATCGTTGGAAATATTAAATCAGTTGCCACTTTTCCATCTCTCATTGGCATTTCCATTCCAATATCCGCAGCGTATAAATATAACAAAACACCTAATGTTAAAAACAATAAATTTGCAAAAACAAGGACAACACTAAACCAAAACATATTTTTTTGAGCATCGCCAATATTTTTACAACTCAAATTCTTTTGCATCATATCCTGATCCAAACCAGTCATTACAATAGCAATCGACGCACCACTCAAGAATTGTTTAAAGAAATTATTTTTATCTGCCCAGCCATTTTCAAAGAAAAACATCTGAGAATACTCACTCGTTTTTACTCTATTAATCAGTCCACCAACGTCCAAAGACATCGCATCTCCAATCGCTAAAACCGTCAAAACAACTGCTAACAGCATACAAAAAGTCTGCAAACTATCCGTCCAAACAATCGTCTTGATTCCGCCTTGAAAGGTATAAATCCAAATCAGCAATATCGTTCCTGCCACAGTCATCCAAAAAGGAACACCTAGCGGAGCAAGGACAAATTGCTGTAACACAATTGCGACTAAAAATAGTCGAAATGCTGCGCCAATCGTACGAGAAAGTATAAAGAAACTTGCGCCCGTTTTATAGGCAGCAATTCCAAATCGTGTTTCGAGATAAGTATAAATAGAAGTCAAATTAAGTTTGTAATAAACAGGCATCAGCACCGTAGCAATGACTAAATAACCCAGTAAATAACCAAAAACAACTTGCATATAAGAGAAACTCTGATTTGCACCGCCTGCGCCAATAATACCAGGAATGGAAATAAAAGTTACGCCAGAAAGCGATGCGCCAATCATTCCAAAGGCGACCAAATACCAAGGCGATTTGCGTCCGGCGATGAAGAAGTCGTTATTTTTAGCATTGCGACCTGTGAAATAGGCAATTGCCATTAATACTAAAAAGTATAGTGCGACTATGCCCAATATCAATTGTGGCGTTAGTTGTTTGTACATTTCTGAATAGTTTTATTTAGTTGATATTGCTAAAATAGCGTAAAGTGTGGTTTTTTATGGTAGAAATGTTATTTATTGATAATATTCATAGTAGACAAATAGAAAAGTATCAGATAAATAGAAAAGCTATTTACCTGATACTTTGTAAAAATGTAAACTCTTTGAAAAATAAAATTTAAGAGAAAAGACAGTTTTGAAGCATATTAAAAAGAAAATATTTCAAATAAAAACAATCCTTATTCAACAATAATATTCTTGCGTTTCAATTCAAAATCTTTACCAAGGTAGAGTTCACGCACTCTTTCATTAGCAGCTAAAGCTTCTGGTTTACCCGATTCCAAAATACTGCCCTCGTACATTAAATATGCTCTGTCAGTAATAGAAAGCGTTTCTTGAACATTGTGGTCTGTGATAAGAATACCAATATTTTTCAACTTTAGTTTTGCTACAATGTACTGAATATCTTGTACCGCAATCGGATCAATTCCTGCAAATGGTTCGTCTAAAAGGATAAAACTAGGTGAAGTTGCCAATGCTCTGGCAATTTCAGTTCGTCTACGTTCGCCACCTGATAACGTATCACCTCGGCTTTTTCTTACCCTTTCTAAATTGAATTCACCAATCAATTCTTCTAGTTTTGCAGCTTGTTCTGCTTTCGTCAATTTCGTTAATTCTAAAACTGCTTTAATATTATCTTCAACAGATAGTTTTCTAAAGACTGAAGGCTCTTGTGGCAAATAACCAATTCCTTTTTGCGCTCTTTTATACATTGGAAGCGAAGTAATATCCTCATCATCCAAAAATACTTTTCCTTCATTAGGGCGAATAAAACCAACGGTCATGTAAAAGGAAGTCGTTTTTCCAGCTCCGTTTGGGCCAAGCAAACCAACAATTTCGCCTTGATTCACTTCAAGAGAAACATCTTTAACGACTTTTCTTCGTCCGTACATTTTGACTAAGTTGGTTGCCCTTAATTTCATTGGTAGTTGTTATAATTATTAAAAACTAAGGGTCGGACTCCCGATCCCTATCGGGATGAGGAGTCCGACCCTTTTATGGTTATTGAAAAATTTTACTTCTTCAATCCCTCTAATTTCTTATTCATTGCATCAATTTCTTTCATCAACTTCAATTCTTCTTTGGTTGGCGCAGTGTAATCAGCTCTTTTCTTTCTTAAAACCGTTGTGTATCGCTCAGGATTAAGTGCAAAATCGTCTGTTAAACGCTTTATACTTAGCATCAATCCTTCAACTTCAGCATAAAGAGCAGCGTCATCATTCAACAACTTGCCAATTGTTCCATCACCTTCATTGATGTTTTTAATCAATTTTTGAATATCTAAAACCGCCGCATCAAGCGTTGCAAGTGATTTATTCACGCTAGAAAAAGTCATTTGTGTGCTATCAACCGTTTCTTCTAATTCAATTGCCTCTAAGCGGTCAGAAAATTTAGAAATATTCGCTAGCATTTTTTGAATATCATCTTCGCTTTCGGCTAAACCCTTAGTCAAAGTATTTACATTAGTCAAACTTCCTTCGATTTGACTAGAAGAACTAGCAATCAAACCGTTTAATCGACTTGTCGTTACGCTGAGGTTTGCAATTATATTTTTGAAATCACCAAGTGTTTTTTCCAAACCTAAGCCTTCGCCTTCTTGACCCGCTTGAAAACCTTTAATAATAGAGTCTATCATTTCCCAGCTACTTTCGGCTTTTTTGATGTACGGACTAAGATCTCCAGTCATACTCTCAATTAAACCAATAGTTTCACCTTGTAATATATCGCCTGACTGCAAACATCCTTCACCTTCGCATGTTCCTTCAAACCTCAAAATAATTGTCTTGCCTCCAAGTGCGCTTTGATCTACTAATTCAGCGATTGTCTTTTTAGGTATTTTCATTTCTGGATCTAACTCCATTTCTACCATTACCTTTTGAGAACCATCGTCTTTGAGTGTTATATTTGTGACTAAGCCTACATTAATACCACTGATTTTTACCGTAGAAGATTTTGTCAACCCAAAAACATTCTCATATTCAGCGTAAATTACTTTTTTATCAGAAAACAAATCTTGTCCTTTCAGATAAGAATAGCCCCAAACCAATACAAAAATGGCTGATAATGCAAGGATACCAACTTTTAATTCATTCGATATTTTCAAAATGTATATTTTTTTTGTCTTAGAATAATTTGTTCTTTGACTGTTTTTTTTGAAAGAAAGTGCGCCTGATGACTCAGGATATAAAATACTTCCTACGGTTGCTTTTTACTTCGCTTTCCATTCTTGGCAAAAATTGTCAAGGAACAGAGTAATTTTCAGGTGTTTAGCTAACGTATTAATACTTTAGATTATATATTTCGTTAAAAGATACTA
>CAZMEH010000812.1:0-2394 GCA_964564885.1 uncultured Saprospiraceae bacterium
CAATGCAAAGTGGAGTGAGCTTTTTAATTAGAATGGATAAAGTTTAAAGTAAATGAACAAGGAACTCAAATCGATTACTTTCTCAGACGGAGTAACGAATCGAATATCATTTTTTAGAAATCAAGAAAGCGCAAGAAAAACGATTTTGATGCTGCCAGCATTAGGTGTGAAGGCTTCTTATTATGATAAATTCTGTACTTACTTTGCCGAAAACGGCTACCATATGGTATCAATGGAGTGGCGAGGTTTAGGACATTCTAGTATTAGGGCAAGTAGGAAAGTCAATTTTGCATACAAAGATTTTCTTACTGATATTGGCGAAGTGATTGAATTAATTCAAGTAGAATTACCAAATACGGCATTGTATTTTGCAGGACATAGTCTTGGCGGTCAATTAGGCGCATTGTATTTAAGTAGATTTCCCAAAGTAGCAAAAGGTTTGTTTGCCATTGCTTGCTGTTCTATTTATTATAAAGGTTGGACTGGACGAAATAGATTGCCTATTTTGCTAGCAGGCGTATTATTTGCACCAATTTCTAATATTGTTGGCTATTTGCCTGGTAAGCAATTGGGCTTTGGAGGAAAGGAGTTTCGTGGCGTAATGAAAGATTGGCTGTATACACTGAAAACAGGAAAATACGCTACGGAAGGCGATAATTTTGATTACGAATCGGCAATGAACAAAGCTACTTTCCCAATATTAGCAATTTCCGTTGAGTACGATTTTATGTCACCTTACAAAGCGGTTGAAAATCTATTAGGAAAATTTCCAAACGCATCAACTAAACATATTCAAATTCCAAATCCTGATAAAAAACTCAACCATTTTCGTTGGACTAAAATTCCTCAAACCATTTTAGACAAAATAAATGAAGCGGCTATTTAAGTGAAAAACAGCCGCTTCATAACAATCAATACGTTTTTAGATCCTGATGCCTAATCTCAAAAAATCAACGATTCAAAAGAAACTTGATTTCTTCTTCCATCTCTTCATAACTAATATTCAGATGCGATTCTTCATAGAAACATTCGCCACCTTGAATGAGTAATACCTGCGGAGATTGATGATGTTCATTAAATTGCTCTGCAATTTTAACCGCCAAATCCTTATGTTTTAAAATATCAAGACAATAAGGTTTGAGCTGTTCTTTTTCTAAATTCCATTCACTTTCGATAATATATTTTGACATCTCACTCATATGGCAGCTAGTGCTATGCTTGAAAATTAAACAGGGCGTTTGTTTAGATTGCTCTAAAATATTATCTATGTCTTGACGGGTTTCTATATTTGTCCAGTTCATAAAACAACGATTGATTATTATTTAAAGAATAATATTGAAACAAAAGTAGTCATTAATTTTTGTGAATAAAAGACTATTAATAGAAAGATAATTTGATAGTTACTAAAGTCAAACTTATATTTGTATTTTGATTCACGCAATTATATGGAGCACCCTTTTTTGAGCACTTTAAAATCAAAAGTAAACAACATAATGAAAAATAATTTTTACCTACTGTTTTTATTGTTATTAGTTTCGTTGGAAATTTCTGCGCAAAGTACAAATCTTCCCTTTGGACATCAATCTTACCATTGGATGGATAGATTAGAGATTAAATCTGGGAAACTCGCTGATTTCCATACTTCGCACAAACAGTATTCAAGAGAAGATATCACGAAGTACGCACAAAGCGTTTATAATGAATTAGATGCAGGAGATTTAGAAAATGGTGATTTCTCTGATTTTGATGCTATTTACAGAGACAATAACCATGAATTAAGTACAACAGCATTAGAGTCTATATCTCATCCGAAATATGAAACTCAAATCAGACCTTTCTTAAAGCATTTTTATAAAACGCCAGCTAATTTCTTTGAAGTAGTTAAGAAGGATTTCAGTCTAATTGTACAACCATCAGTGAGCGTTGATTTTGGAATTGAGAACACAGAAAGTAACAATTCTGGTTATTTACAGCGTACGCAAGGTCTTACCGTTCAAGGGAAAATTGATGATAAAGTTTCTTTTTATGCTGACGCAAACTTGTACTTTGATCGTTATCAGGCTCATGTACGTAGATATATTAATGAACATAAATCAATTCCAGGACTTGGTTTTTATGGTGATGGCTACGAATTTGGTGGCATAGACAGTTTGTATGATGCTATCAATGCTCAAGGTGCTATCAACTTCAAAGCAACTAAACATATTGAATTTGAATTGGGGCATGGTACAAATTTTATTGGTAATGGTTATCGTTCTCTAGCACTTTCCAATTTCGCTCAAAACTACCTTTATTTAAAAGTAAATACAAAGGTTTGGAAATTTGATTACCAGAATATTTTTGCCGAAATGCGTCAGTTATCTACATCGCAAACACGAACAGGTGAGCTTCCTA
>CAZMEH010000813.1:0-2192 GCA_964564885.1 uncultured Saprospiraceae bacterium
TCTTTTTTTAATATTTTTGAATTCACTTATCTTATCGTCTGCTATGACGAACGTTTAAGACTTTTAAAATTATAAAATTATACTTTATGAAAATGAGATTTTCAATTTTGATTCTTTGCTTATCTTTTTCTTTAAATCTATTTGCTCAGTCGGATAGATGGCAGCAAAAAGTAAAATATGAAATGGATGTTAACATGGACGTTAACACAAATCAGTACACAGGTAAACAAAAATTGACCTACACGAATAACTCGCCAGATAAACTAAATAAGGTTTTCTATCATTTATATTTTAATGCTTTTCAGCCAGGAAGTATGATGGATGTGCGTTCTCAGACGCTTCCTGATCCAGATAAACGTGTTGGAAATCGTATTTCTCAGCTCACGGATGACGAAATCGGATATCTTAGAGTGAATACATTAACGATGAATGGTGCAAAAGTACAATTCGAAGAAGTTGGAACTATCTTAGAAGTAACCTTGAAAACGCCAATTAAAGCAGGCGAAACGGTTGTTTTTGAGATGGATTTTAAAGGTCAAGTGCCACAGCAAATCCGTCGTTCTGGTCGTGACAATAAGGAAGGAATTAGACTTTCTATGTCTCAATGGTATCCTAAATTAAGTGAATATGATTATCAAGGTTGGCACGCAAACCCTTATGTTGGACGTGAGTTTCACGGTGTTTGGGGCGATTTTGATGTAAAAATTTCTATTGATAAAAGTTACGTGATTGGCGGAACAGGTTATTTGCAAAATCCTCAATCTATTGGTCATGGTTACGAAGACAAAACGAAACCATTGACTAAGCCAGCTGGTGATAAATTGAACTGGCATTTCTTTGCACCAAATGTTCATGACTTTGTTTGGGCAGCAGATCCAGATTATAAACACACTACAGCACAAGTGCCAAATGGACCAATGCTTCATTTCTTTTATCAAGAAGGAGAGAAGACTAAGGAATGGGCAAATTTGCCAGATTATGCAATAAAAGCATTTCAGTTTATTAGCAAAAATTACGGAAAATATCCTTACAAGCAATATTCTATCATTCAAGGCGGAGATGGCGGTATGGAATATCCTATGGCAACATTAATTACTGGTCATCGCAAGATTGCAAGTTTGGTTGGTGTAACGGTTCACGAAGCTTTACATAGTTGGTATCAAATGGTTTTAGGTACAAATGAAAGTCTATATTCATGGATGGATGAAGGTTTTACGAGTTATGCTTCTAGCGAAACAATGGCGCAATTGTTCGACAGAGCAAATACAGATGAAAGTGTTCATAATGGAAGTTATCAAGGATATCGCTACTTGGCGACCAGCGGAAAAGAAGAACCGATGACGACACATGCTGACCATTATTCTACTAACTTGGCGTATGGTTTGGCTTCTTATTCTAAAGGTGCGGTATTTTTAAATCAATTAGAATACATCGTTGGTGAAGCTGCTTTTGATAAAGGAATGTTAAGTTATTTTAATACTTGGAAATTCAAACACCCAAATCCAAATGACTTTATTCGTATCATGGAAAAAGAATCTGGTCTTGAATTGGATTGGTACAAAGAATATTGGGTGCATACTACGCACACGATTGATTATGAGGTGCTTGAAGTGAAAGAAGTAGATGGCGGAACACAAATTACATTGAAAAGAAATGGTAAAATGCCAATGCCAATGGATATCGTTGTAAAGCAAAAAAGGAAAGAAGCTCATTATTATATTCCAATGCAAATCATGCGTGGAGAGAAAGCTTCGGAAACGAAAAAACGTACCGTTTTAGAAGATTGGGCTTGGACTCATCCAACTTATACGTTCACTATTCCAACTAAAAAAGGAAAAATTAAATCTATCCAAATCGATCCAACAGGACGTATGGCGGATATTAACTTAGAGGATAATAAGTATAACAAGATAGATGAAAGTGTTGCTCCAGGTAGTAATGAAGCTCCTGAGAAGTAATAAAATTTGAGTGATTATTTGGTCGAACTCTATGAAAAAAGTTGGTGATTAGTGATTGGTTGAAAGACTGATTGTTAATCACCAATTCTAGTTTAAGTAAGAAGACAGAAGTCAGAAGAGAGACCGTCCCAAGCACTCGGGACTGAGAGAGATCAGAGAATAATACACTGATTATTAGTTACTTCTAAAGCTATAAAATAGACGTAATTTTTTGTCTAAGTAATTAGAATGATT
>CAZMEH010000814.1:0-2331 GCA_964564885.1 uncultured Saprospiraceae bacterium
AGCAGGGTTTGATAGAATGATTGTATTACCAACTTCTTTTATTTGAAATGATAAAGTAACAGTGCTAATAAAAAGGGTTCTTTGACAATTATTGCCATTTCGTCTAATGTGGTCATTACCCATTGTTCTAACTTGCTGAAAAACAATGGGTCATGACCACATTGGATAGCAGAAACATTCATTTTGGCAAAAATTGTCAAAGAACCATTCTTTATTCACAAATAAAAAAATAAAGGAATATCATCTATTAAAGAAACGCCTTGTCATTATTGTAATCTACGCTAGGCAGACCCAAGCAACATACCGTAATAATAAAGAGAAATGAAAGGAATCTCATAATAACAAAGGCTTTTGAGTTAATATCAATTCAAAAATACACTAATCTAAATTTATCTTGATTAATTATATAACACCTAAGTAAGAAGACAGAAGTCAGACCGTGCCGAGTGCTCGGGACTGAGAGAAGTCAGACAATAATATGCTAATTATCAATTGCTTAAAAAACAAGGCTATACGTAAAAAAATTTGTCTAAGTACTTAATTGTAATATATTGAATAGTATAAATTTTTCAAAGCTCTAAACAAAAAGAATTGCTGATAGTTATATCCCAAGCTTCCTTTTTATGTATTGAATGCCTCTTTTATTATGAACTATAGCTATTACTTCAATCTCATTAAGACTTTCTAAAACACTGTAATAAAAAATATAAGGATGTTTATCTATAAAAGCTCTTCTAAAATGTAATATTCTTTTCTCAAAAATATAAGGATTACGCTCAATTCGTTCAAAGATATTTTCAATTTGTAGTGAGAAATTGAAACTTCCCATTGGTCTAACCAATTCAAGAGATTCTAGTATTTCGTCTAAATCATTTTCTGCGGAGTTTGTTAAAGAGAGATTATACATCTTGCTTATAATATTTATTGTAAATGTCTTTTTTTATTTCTTTCCAACTTCGTTTATTACCATTAGTAGCTTCTTCTTCTCTTTTCAATAAAAATTTTTTTAATAACTCTTCATCCTCTTCAACTTCATATTTTGAAGTTAAGAAATTAACATATTCTAATATTTGAATTTGGACTTCTGATGGAAGTTTTGCTACTCCATCTGCAACTAATTCTACTGTACTCATAAATCATTGTTTTTATAAAGTTACTATATTTTAATATAAAATGCTATAAGCCATTTTAATAATGGTCAATAAACATAAAAAAAATTGCTGATAGTTATTCCAAAGTTGAAATAACTATCAGCAATCTAAGCCTGATATAATATGTAAATACATTATAAATTTACATTCGTAAATCGTAAATCGTAAATCTACGATTTTAGGTTATCCTCCCAAAGCTGCTGCACCACCAACAATCTCAGAAAGTTCTCTTGTAATTGCTTCTTGACGTGCTTTATTGTATGTAATTTTCAATTCACGAACTAAGTCATTTGCATTCTCAGTCGCATTGTCCATTGCAGTCATACGAGCACCATGTTCAGAAGCGTGTGTTTCCAAATTAAATCTATGAAATTGAGTTTTCAAGATACTTGGGAACAATTCGTTTAATAATGCTTCTTTATTTGGTTCAAAAATAAAGTCCGCATTACTTGTTTTTTTCTCATCACTAGCTTCCGCTTCTACCGCTGGTACCGGCAAAAATTGGTCGCACTCAGGAAACTGAAGACCGGCATTACGGAAACGACCATAAGCTACATGAACACTGTCATAAGTCTCATCATCAAATGATTCCATAATTTGTTCAGCAACTTGAGCAGTATTTTCAAACGTTAAGTTATTGAATAACTCAATGTAATCTGTTATCAAGTTCGCTTTCGGGTACCTTGATTTAAAATACTCATATGCTTTTTTACCGATTGGTAAAACATCAAGCTTACCAGCTTCGTATTGTTCACTATATACTTCATTCAAAGTTTTTGCAGCTGCCTTATTAACGTTAGAGTTAAAAGCACCACAAAGACCACGATTAGATGTAATAACAACAATTAAAGCACGATTGACTTCTCTTTCTACACCATAGCTAATCTGTAATTCAGACATATCTACGTTAGAAACGATATTACCCAGCATCTCATTCAACTTCTGTGAATAAGGACGCATTTGAGTAATAGCATCTTGTGCTCTCCTTAGCTTAGCCGCAGCTACTAGCTTCATTGCTCTAGTAATCTGTTGCGTAGATTGAACGGACTTAATGCGAAGACGAACTTCTTTTAAATTTGCACCCATTTTATATGTTATTAGTTAACTAGTAGATTAGTTACTTAGTTATCAGTCACCGAATATTAACTCTAATTAACTGATAACTAAGTAACTAATTAAC
>CAZMEH010000815.1:0-2644 GCA_964564885.1 uncultured Saprospiraceae bacterium
AAAGGGACACAAATACTAAGGATGAGTTGAAATTTCGTTACTTTATATAGATAGATGGAAAAGAAATGATTATCTGATTTTCTAATGGTTTAATCCATATTTATAAGAATTTTTAGAGAAACGCTATCATATTTGAAATAATTATCAAGAAATCATAGTTATTTGCAACAAAAAACTATTATAACACATGAAAACGTTAGGAATACTATTTACAATTGTCTTGTTTAGTCTCAACTTGAGTGCGCAAACCTACATCAAACCACCATTCAAAGATCAGTCAACTTCGGCTGTTAAGATAGGTAAAGTTCAAATTACAAAAACGCACACCATCGTTCATATGAGTTGTTCCGCACCAGATGAATTCGTTTATGGCGGTTGGGCGTGTTTTACAAGTACGGCTTTTATACAAGATGTGGAGACGAAGAAAAAATATAAGTTGATAAAATCAAGAGGTATTCCTCAATGTCCAGCTAAATTCAATTTCTCAAAACCAGGTCAGACTATTTATTTTAAGTTGTATTTTGAAAGGGTTCGACACAATGTCCGTAATATTCACCTCATTGAAGATTTGAATGATGTTGCGAATCCGTTTAATTTCTTTAATGTGTATTTGCAACCTGTAGCTTGATGCATTTTTGAAGTTGTGGTAATGAAAACATAGTCATCAGGTGAGTGAAATGTATCGCTGATTAATTAAAATTTAACCTAATCAGTTTAATAAAAACTCACCTGCTGACTTTCCTCTTTTACTAAGAAAGCCTTGACTGAATTATCAGTCAAGGCTTTCTTAGTAAAGCTCAGTACAATGCTTCATAAAATTCTACATTGAATAGCGAGTTCTCGCCACAGGCTATTTTACAAGTGAATCACTTCACCATAAGCAGCCGCAGCAGCTTCCATCACCGCTTCACTCATCGTTGGATGCGGGTGAATAGATTTGATGATTTCGTGACCAGTTGTTTCTAAGTTACGAGCAACAACAACTTCTGCAATCAGTTCAGTTACGTTAGAACCAATCATGTGTGCACCAAGCCATTCGCCGTATTTTGCATCAAAAATAACCTTAACGAAACCTTCTTTCGCACCAGAAGCACTAGCCTTACCAGAAGCAGAGAATGGAAATTTACCAACCTTTACTTCATAACCAGCTTCTTTTGCTTGCTCCTCCGTGTAACCAACAGAAGCAACTTCTGGGTAACAGTAAGTACAACCAGGGATATTATTATAGTTGATTGCTTCAGGATTGTGTCCAGCAATTGCTTCCACACAAGTAATACCTTCTGCACTTGCAACGTGCGCCAAAGCAGGGCCCGCAACGATATCACCGATAGCATAAACACCTTCAACGTTCGTTTTGTAATGCTTATCAACCGTAATCATACCTCTTTCAAAAGCAACACCCATTTCTTCCAAACCGATGTTTTCTGTATTTGGCATCACACCAGTTGCAGAAAGCACGATATCACATTCAATGGTTTCCAACTTACCAGACTTATTGTCTTTGTAAGTCACTTTACAGCCAGTTCCAGAAGTATCAACCGCTTGAACTGCCTTGTTAGCCATTACTTTGATACCAGATTTCTTGAATGACTTTGTCAATTCCTTAGAGATATCTTTGTCTTCTCTAGGAACTAAACTGTGCATATATTCGATGATAGTAACTTTAGTACCAATCGTATTATAGAAATATGCAAACTCAACACCAATCGCACCTGCACCAATGACAACCATGCTTTTCGGCTGATTTTCAAGAGTCATTGCTTTACGGTAACCAACCACTTTTTCATTATCAATTTTCAAGAATGGCAATGCTCTAGCACGTCCACCTGTCGCTAAAATAATGTGTTTAGCAGTATAGTTTTTAGTAACACCTTTGTCATCTTTAACCGCAACTGTATTTTTTGCAGCCAATTTACCGAAGCCACTCAACGTTTCAATTTTATTCTTTCTGAATAAGAAATTGATACCTTTTGACATGCCGTTAGCTACTTGACGACTACGATTAATGATTTTACCGAAGTCCGCTTTTGCGCCGCTTACCTCAATACCATAATCACTAGCATGATTGATATAGTTGAATACTTGAGCAGATTTCAATAATGCTTTAGTCGGGATACAGCCCCAGTTCAAGCAAATACCACCAAGTGATTCTTTTTCCACTACTGCTACTTTCATTCCTAGCTGAGATGCACGAATGGCAGCTACGTATCCACCAGGACCACTTCCAATTACTATAACGTCATAATTCATACTCTATAAATATTTATGATGCTTCTTTGAATTTTATTTTATTCTCTGATTTTTTTGTGGAACTAGGAATTAGAGATTTGCGAAATCTTGTAGATTTGGCAAATCAGTCGTTCACAAGCCTTTTGCCAAATCTACAAGATTTTGCAAATGTAATTTTCCACAAAAAACTTCAAAGAACTTTTTATTTTATTCATTGTGATAATAGAGTTTTTTTAAAATTGACCACCTATTAAATAAAAAATGTCAATCCTGTCTGCCAATAAGCAGGCTAAAATCTAAAATCTAAAATCATCAATGGATTCCCTACAAATGTAAAGGCTTTTTTATCAATATTAATAATAGAATGAACATAGGTATTGTTTAATAACTTCTAATAAATTTGTAAAGCCTAGTT
>CAZMEH010000816.1:0-1623 GCA_964564885.1 uncultured Saprospiraceae bacterium
GTTTGAGCAGTGAATTTATACCAAGTACTTCTAATTCATGAAATGGTATCAGCGCAATTAATACGAGACTTTGCACTAAAAGAATGATGCCTAGCCACGTAAAAAGTTTACTTCTATCGAATAGTATTTTTATAAAACTCATCTTTTGAATTGTTTGAAAATAGAAAAGAATACAAATCCTACTGGCCCAGCCATAAAGGTAAACGGCAAACAAATTGTATATTGCCATCTTGCCATTCCTTTGGAAATACCTTCTCGTACGATGTATGCTCCAACAAATAAATCAAAGGCTAAATAGTGTACCCAGCCTAATGCGACTGCCATATCATCTTGAAAAAGTGCTTTAACATTTTCTAATGTAGAAAATGATTCTGCGCTAAATTCTGGTAAAATCGTAATAAAAATGGATAAATAGACAAATGATAAAATAAGTACTACGCCATTCAGTACGATGTTTTGTGTTAGCTTCCAATGTGGAGCGAAAATCAATAAAATCCATCCGATAAGGACAAATGCATTGGCAAGATTAAAAATTACAGCTGGAGACATGATATTTAGTATTTTGAATTAGAAAATTATAAGAAGGTGTGCAAGATAAAAGATTCTTTTTAATATGAATGCACAACAAGGAAAGTGAAATTATTTGAAATAATTTCACTTTCCTTAAATTGACGACATTCGACTTGAAGTCTAATGTCTTCTCATTATTCACAATTAACGAACAAGTTTTTATTAAGTCAATGATAATCGTTATTTTCATTTTTCATACAAACTATCTTAATATTAACTAGCTCAGATTTTAAATGACAACCAAAGAAAAAATCATACATACTGCCGTTCAGGTTTTCAATGAACACGGATTGGAACAAACTTCTATTCGTAAAATAGCGGAACAGATGGGTATTGCTCATGGTAATTTGCGTTATCATTATCCAACGAAAGAAGCGATTGTTAATCAGATATTTTTAGACTTGAAAGGTCAGATTGATATTATATTTGCAAGTATTTTAACGAATGAAATTTCTTTAAAATCTGCTATGAAAGCAAATGAGATGTGTGCAGTGGAATTTGTAAAATATCGCTTTTTCATGAATGATTTTATTTCGATTGCTCGATTGTATCCATCGGTTAAAAAAGGTTTGAGGGATAATTATGATGCTAGGAAGGTGCAGTTTAAAGGAATGTTTCAAGTCTTTATTTATGCTAATTTACTAAAACCTGAACCGTTTGATGGTTTATATGATTTGATTTTAGATAATCTTTATATCATCAATGATTTCTGGATTCCTAATTTTGAAATCTACGGAGCAGGTGATATTCAAGAGAATGTTGAAAAATATTCTAATCAATGGGCTATCCATTTTTACCCATATCTCACGGAAAAAGGTTTGAAAGAATTAGAAGAATATGCTGGCTTTTGGAAAAGAAAATAAATGAATTGAAAATTGATAATGACTACAGGTTAGCGCATTTCTATTACTAAAATGAGGTTTAAACAAATATTATCAATTATAAATTCAACTAAAATTTATACCTCGCTTGAAACTTCATTTCTGTTTGTGTATTTCCATCAATAGCATTCAAGCCAGAGCCAATTGTTCCTTGATTTCTAATTCTTGTTTG
>CAZMEH010000817.1:0-11960 GCA_964564885.1 uncultured Saprospiraceae bacterium
ACGATCAATGGTTATGTTATATATGTTATTGAGTAATGTTTAATTGATTGTCTAGCCTTAATATTAGTTCGAGTATATTTTTGATAACGCTAATCAAACTAACCTTTTCTGTACGAAAAGAATAAAAAAAGGTTTCGTGACAGCCATTTAGTGTTATTACTCTTTTTTGTAGCGTTTTGGTATGATTTTTATCGCAAAAGCGTGACTGAACGAAACAAAAAATATTTTCTAAATAGCTTGAAATGATGCAACTTTAATGTCTTTTTTTTCATCCATCATAGGTATATGATGGATTGTAATTCCCAAAACCAAAATAAAAGAACTAAGAAATTGAAGGTGAATATTTCGATGTAAGCAATTGCCCAAACCAAAGTTTAATATAAGATAAATGAAAAATGCTGCGGCACTATTAATACTATTACTGATTCCTTTGTTGTCTTTTGCGGTGAAAAATCCAGAAAGTTCGATATTCTTTCATAAAGGAGATTTAGAGAAAATAAAAACACAGGCATCTGATGAGGGTAAATTGTACTTTGTTGACTTCTATGCAGATTATTGTTACGCTTGTAAATTGATGGATGAAACAACCTTTGTTGATCCAAATTTAGCGAACTATGTTGAGAATACTTATATTCCATATAAGGTAGACGTGATGATGGATTTTGATGGAATTTCCATGAAAGACGAATTTAACATCAAAGTATTACCGACCATTCTTGTTTTTAATTCAAAAGGTGATTTAGTTGGTCGATACGAAAGTATGCTCGGGCCTACTCGCATGATGAAAGAATTGAGAAAATACGATATTCCTGAAAATAGGGTTAAGTCAGGTAATGGACCAGTCGAAGAATCTGTTTTGTCTTATGCCTCACCTAATACGCAAACTGAATTAAGGATAAATAAACTAATTTCCAAAATCAATACGGCACCAGATAGAGCGATTAACATTACAAATGAAAGAGTTAATGGTCATGCTGCAACATTTCCAAAACCTAAAGAGAAAGCAAACCAATCATCTGGAACGGGTAATACTTCAGAAAATAAAAAAGAAACAGCAGCTATTGTAAATGAAGCGGTGGCAAAAAGATCTAGGAAAAGAATACCAAATAAATATAGCGCACCTGAACCTAAGAAAGTTGCTAAGGTGGCAAAAACAACGGGCGATGATAAAGAAGCAGAAGGTTTGTTTCAATTCACCGTTAAACCATATAAGAACATCGGATACGGCGTTCAAATAGGCGTGTTTGCCGAATATGGCAATGTTTTAAGAGAGGTTCAAAAGCTACAAGATAAGTTCACGCAGCCAATCTTAGTGAACGTCAGCAAATTGAATAGTGTGGTTGTTTATAAAATTATTGTTGGCTCATTTGATAGCAATCGTGAAGCGGTTGCATTTCGTAGAATGATGCAAAAGAAAGGAACGGACGGAGTTATTAAAGATTTGTCAACTATTAAGAAGTAAAAAAATCATTGTTATAATTATAATATTCTGAATACCAAAAGTAGTTTTAAAACGCAAGTACTGAAAAGTGCTTGCGTTTTTATTTTTGAAGGAATGAGCTATTTAAATAGTTATATTTTTTTGAAAAATAGCCATTAGCATAATCAAGATTGCGCCAACCATAATCGAAACATCAGCGAGATTAAAAATACCTGTCCGAACAATTCCAAAATCTATATGTAAAAAGTCCGTCACTGAGCCGTAATGAATTCTGTCGATGATATTACCGAAACCGCCGCCAATGATAAACGTTAAGCCAAGAACCATTGTATGATTGAGTTTTGTTTGAAATAGAGTGAAGAAGAATAGGCAAAGTAGCATAATGGCAGGTAAGGCGTTAACGAGAATTAATTTAGCAGTTGGATTTAGATTAGAACCGCTGCCGAGTATCATTCCAGTGTTTTCCGCTTTAGTCAGAACGAGGTGTTCGCCAATGACTTCAATGCGTTCGTTGTCTGGAATTTGCTTTCGAGCCATCGACTTCGTGACTTGATCGCAACTATAGTTGGCAAGTATAAGCACAAGAATGATGAAAATTCGGAGTAATTTGGATATTTGCATGGACGTTTTTTTATGAACAACTTCTATTCATTGGTCGTAAACTGGGTTGAATTCTTACAAAACATCAGCAAAATACTCTTTTTTAATACTTTGCCACTCGGATTTTAGCAAACCATAGTAAACGGTATCTCTTCGATAATCATCTGACATCAGGGTATGACTTCTCAAAGTGCCTTCAAATTGTCCACCAATTTTCTCAATCGCTCGTCGAGATTGTTGATTTCGTGCATCCGTTTTTAGCTCAACTCGTTCAAATTCTAGCGTTTCAAAAGCGTAGGATAGCAGTAGAAATTTACAAGCTCTATTCAAACCTGTTCCTTGAAACTGCTTTCCAATCCAAGTCCAACCGATTTCAATTCGTAGGTTTTTATTTGAAATATTACCGAAACTTGTGCAGCCAGCGTATTTGTTTTTTTGTTTATCGAATAGGAGAAACGCAAAACGAAGTTTATCGCTTTTAGCAGCTAAAGCAGTTGCGATGTATTCTTTAAGAAAGGCTTCATTATGGATTTGTGAAGGCGAATAGAGCAAAAGCGTTTTATCAGCGATTGCAATGGGTAATAACAATTTCCAATCTTCCGCAATTAATGGGCGAAGGATTATTCTATCGTTTTCTAACGTGATATTTTTATTGAAATCAAACAGCATATGTTAATTACGAATTACGAATGAAAATAGAATTATATAATATTGAATATTTGAGTTGGTGTTTCTGTTCTTCTATGAATTTCACGTTTCTTTTTCGATTAATTTTTCTAAATCAACCAATAAGTGATGTAGGTATTGATCTTTTGTATTCCATAATATTTGAGGGTTTATTTTGTAGTAATCGTGAACTAAGACATGCCTCAACCCTTGAATTTTTTTCCATTCGATAGTCACATAGTTTTCTTTTAATTCAGCGCTGACATGGTAAGAAGCTTCACCAATTACTTCAAAATTTTTGACAACTGCATCTTGGACGAGCTCATTCTTGGAAAATTCATCATAACCTAAATTCTCCGTATAAGAGAAGATTTTATTAATAGCTTGAACCATATGGTCAACTCGTTCGAGGTCAGTTGGTTTAGCTGGCATAAATTAGTATTTTTTCTTTCTGAATGGTATTTTTAAATGACTTCAACTCTTGACCTTCTTCAACTAAATCTATCTCTCTTCCCGTTTTATCCGAAAGTTCTTCTTTCATTTGAATGAGGTCAAATAGAGTCGTTTTGTTAGGTTTTTTAAACACAATCATGATATCAATATCACTATCCATACTTACAGGAACGCTTCGAGCAAATGACCCGAAAACGTAAGCCTTTTTAATAGGTTTATCTGAGAAGTAATTTTTAATTGATTCGAATATTTTATCTCGACTGTGAGCGACTTGAGTTCCTTTTCCTTCCTTCTCTATTCTTTTTTTGACAGTACTCAAAACTTCATCGGCATATTCACAAGATCGAATTTGGTAGTAGAGTTCTTCACTCAAGTGTTTGATAAGTAGTTTCTTATATGGCGTTTTGTAAATTTTTGATAAACCTTTAATGATCTCTTTTGGAGCTTTTTTTTCATTCTTCTCAATTTTACTCAACAATCTTGGGTCATAGGCAATTTCCTTTCCTACATACTTGAGTGTTAGATTCAAGTTTGTCCTAAGTGCTTTTATCTTTTCTCCAAAAGTCTGTGATTTCATGCCATTTTTTACTTAAAGATATTACTTTTTTTTATCTAAAAATTTCATTTTTATCCAAAGTCATAATATTATTTCGAATATGCGCCGTCTCTTTCCTCAAATAATAATAAGTAATAGCTGCTGCGCCAACATCAGCGATTGGGAAAGAATACCAAACACCATCTATTCCATAAAACCTTGGTAAGATTAAAATTAAAGGAATTAAGAAAAAACCTTGTTTTGTTAAAGTTAATAAAAGTGCAGGAACTGCTTTACCAATTGCTTGAAAATAAGCAGAACCAATGAGTTGAATCGCAATTAAAGGCGTTGCAATAAAGACCATTTTTAATGCAGAACCAGTCATCGCAATGAGTTCCGCATCAGTAGTAAATATGGCTACGACTTGTTCAGAAAAAGATAGAATAGCAATAAAGAGCACCAAAGCGATAGCCGTTCCAGAACGAGTAGCTAGGTTGATGACATCTCGAACCCTGTCCCAGTTTTTCGCACCGTAATTATAACCGACAATCGGCATATAACCTTGGGTAATACCGAGAATTGGGAAATTAGCAAACATCATCACCCGATTAATAATACCGTAAACTGCAATACTCAATTCTCCACCAAATGTGTAAAGTGTATTATTCAAAACAATCACCAATATACTAATAGTCCCTTGACGAGCAAGCGTTACGATACCAATAGAGAAGATTTCTTTGACAATTTTAAAGCGAAGCCAAAGGTTTTTAATTTGTAACTTTAATTCCGATTTTTTACTCAAAAAGAACAAAAATGAAAATGCCGCACTACCGAAGTATGAAATCGTCGTTGCCCACGCAGCACCTTCAATGCCCCAGCCAAAACCAACGATAAATATGGCATCGAAAATAATATTCAGCACCGCAGGAATAACCATAACGAGCATCGCAACCTTAGGCGCACCGACCGACCGGATGACATTATTAGACATCATTGCCCACGCTAGGAAAGGTATTCCATAGAGAATAATTTGAAAATATTGTTTGGCAAATGGTAAAATACCGCCCTTCCCACCATATAAAATAAGGATTTCTTCTTGGAAAAATGAACCAATAAAAACAATAAAGCTTGCAATAAGAACGGTTAAAGTGGCTTGATTACCAAAGGTTTGAAAAGCTTTTTCTTCATTATTTTCACCTATTGCCCTAGAGATAATCGACGCGCCGCCAATACCTATTGCCATTCCAAAAGAAGCAATTAAAAAAGTAATCGGTAAAACTACGGTAATCGCACTGATTCCTAATGAACCGACATAGCGACCAACAAAAATAGTATCAACTATCATATAGATAGACATGATAAGAATACCAATGGAGGCAGGAATGGCTTGTTTTGCTAAGAGTGACCCGATGGGTTTCGAGCCAAGTTCTTCTGATTGTTTACTCATTAAATATTTTGTTCTAAGTTGCTGTAGCTATAACCAATGTTTGAACGCTGATTTTCTGTAAAGGTTTGTTTTTTCTATTTAATAATCAAAATTATATTTTTTGAATATCTAAGAAAATTTATTTTATTATGAATAAAGCGGCTCTTTGACAATTTGTGCCTTTTAGTCCAGTGCTTCAAGTCAGAAGTCAGAAACAGTTTTAACATTCAGATAAACAAGAATTTAGCATATTAAAACTATCTGTTAATTCGGTCTAGTCGCACTAGTGTTATCGGGATGATCCATTATTCTAACTCCTTGAAAACAAGAGGGCAAGAGACTGCTGGATTAAATATTTTTTTGTAGTAATTATTAAAGAACCAGTAAACTTGCTCTACTTTAAATTGTTAAGAGTGTATAAAAAAAATTGTGAGGATGGTATTTCAAATCTGCTTATATTTGTACTACACATAATTTTAAACTATTGAGTCGTTGAAGGGCGAATTAATGAAAGATAATAACTGTTTTTTAAAGAATTAAACTCATTAATTCATCCCTCAAGTACTCAATAACACAACCACTTTTTTTACACAACAACCATTTTAGAAGAATGACAAAAATTAAAAATAAAACAATATTAGTAACAGGTGCAGCAAGCGGCATCGGTAAACTAATGGCAAAAAAATGCCTTCAAAAAGGCGCAAAACAAGCTGTTCTTTGGGACATCAATGAAGAACAACTCAATAAGACTGCCGCAGAATTTGAACGATATGGCTATAAAGTATTGCCTTATGTCGTTGATGTGAGTAGTTTTGAAGATATTTCTTGGGCGGCGGAAGACGTGATTAAGGCAACAGGTGGCGTTGATATCGTTTTTAATAATGCTGGAATCGTTGTCGGAAAACCTTTCGTAGAGCATACCGACCGTGAAATGAAAGCGACTTTAGATATTAATGTCTTAGGTTTGATGCGAGTAACAAAAGCATTTCTACCAAAAATGACAGAAAATAATCAAGGTCATATTGTAAATATTGCCTCTGCTGCTGGTTTAGTGCCTAATCCAAATATGTCTGTTTATGCGTCAAGCAAATGGGCAGTTGTCGGTTGGTCAGAATCTTTGAGACTAGAATTAGAAGCATTTGCGGCGGATATAAGAGTATTGACCGTTACGCCAAGCTACATCAATACAGGCATGTTTGACGGTGTAAAAGCTCCTCTTTTGACGCCAATTATGGAGCCGATTGATATTGTAAATCGCATCATTAAAGCCGTTGAACAGAACGAAATAATCCTTCGTGCGCCATTTATTGTGAAAGCTGTGCCGTTATTGCGTGGCGTTTTGCCTACTCGAATGTTCGACTTTGTAGCAGACAAATTAGGCGTTTATGACTCAATGGATGAGTTTAAAGGGAAATAGTTTTTTTGAATTAGGTATCGGATACCTTCGAGGTCTACTGATTACCCACAAGTTTTGAATAATGAAAAGGAGCGTTAGCTACGTTCCTTTTAGATTTATGGGTAATCGTTAGACCTCAAAGGTGTCCGATACTTAAAATTTGAATATCCTATGATAAAACAACCAACTTTATTACTAGACAAAGACCGCTGTCTCCGCAATATGCGAAAAATGCTCGACAAAGCAAATGTGAATAATATTCCACTTCGACCACATTTCAAAACACCACAATCTCAAACTATTGGTCGATGGTTTCGTGAAATGGGCGTGACGCAAATCACCGTTTCTTCGCTTCGGATGGCAAAATATTTTGCTGATGATGGTTGGAATGATATCACCGTTGCTATTCCTGTTAACATCTTGCAAATAGATTTGATTAATGATTTAGCGGCTAAAATTCAACTGAATTTATTGGTTGAAAATATAGAATCAGTTGATTTTTTAAGTGAAAATGTTTCTAATTCAGTTAATATTATTCTCAAAATAGATGCTGGTTACAACAGAACAGGTGTTGCTTATGATAATATTAAACGGATTGAAAATATTATAAATAAAGTAGAAGCGACTGGAAATATTCAATTCTCAGGTTTTTTAGTTCACTCTGGTCATAGTTACGATGCAAGAAGCCATGCAGAAATAGCAACTATTCACAATGATTGTCTTTCAAAAATGGAGACTTTATACGAGCGATATAAAAAACGTTTTCCTAATCTGATGATTTCGTTAGGAGATACGCCGACTTGTAGCGTCATGGATAATTTTGGTGTTGCGACAGAAATCCGACCAGGGAATTTCATATTTTATGATTTGATGCAATATCAAATAACAGCCTGTAGATTGGATGAAATAGCGGTTGCGATGGCTTGTCCTGTGATTGCAAAACATCCTGAACGAAATGAAATTATGATTTACGGCGGAGGTGTTCACTTTGCAAAAGACGTTTTAGCATTTGAAAACCTAGGTAAAGTCTTTGGTTTTGCTGTAAAAGATAATGGTAAATTAGGCTGGTCAACGGTAATCGAAAGCTGTTATTTAAAAAAAATATCTCAAGAGCACGGCACAATTCAAGCAACCGATGAATTTATTCAAAATTGTAAAATCGGAGATATTATTAAAATATTACCTGTTCATTCCTGCATGACAGCAGACTTGATGAAACGATATTTATCAACAGAAGGCGAATGGATTGAGCATTTAAGCGGAGTTGCCTTGATGGAATGACGGAAAACAAATATATTTATAAATGGTTATTTATAAACAAGTCTAATAATTTTTGCCAGAACGAATATTTATTTAATTCAGCGGTGGCTTGCCCTGTTGTTTTTCAAGAAATTAGAATAATGAAGCATCTCGATAGGAAGGTTAATATAAATTTGGGTTCTCTGAAAAATCCAGTGTAAAATGCTAAATATGAATTTTAGCCCAATTCTAGTTACGGAGTAGGCAGTAGGCAGTCTACTCCGTAACTATTTCTTGATTCCTACAAAAATTATCGAAAATCACGGGATTTTTCAAAGAAATTTTTTTAATGAATTGTCTAGACAGAATACCCATTAAAAATCATCCAATAAGTTTCGATTTTCAATTGCCCATTTCAACAAGCCATTTTGAACACCTGTGAGTGCTAATTTTTTACCAATATTACTACGATGGCTAGAAACGGTCTTCGGACTAATGAATAGCATACTAGCGATTTCAACGGAAGTTTTTTGGCGAGCGATAAGTTTTAAAATGTTGACTTCGTGTTTCGTTAGTTTTTCGAGTAATGGATTTTCTTTTTTGTTTAATGAAATCAAATAATGTGTTAAACTCGGATTGACGTATGCTCTCCCTTTAGCTGCGGAATCAATACAATCTAAAATTTCTTGTTCGCTACTTTCCTTTAGTAAATAACCTTTCACGCCAATTTCAATCGCTTTCTTAAGTAATGTTCCGTCTTTGAAAAGTGTCAATAATATAAAATGGGTTGAAATGCCTTCTTCTAAAAGTATTTGAGCTACTTGCAAACCCGTAAAGTGCGGCATTTCAATATCTAAAACAGCTACATCGGGTCGTATCTGACGAATTTTTTCGAGCGCATCTTTACCATTGTCCGCACTACCTGTCCATTCTATACCTTGCGATTCTTTTAAAAGATCGCTAACGCCTTTTTTCAAAATAGGATGATCGTCTGCATTGAATACTCGAATAGACATATTGTATGTTTTTTAAAAAAGAGAAGTTAGGTAAATTTAGGAAAATATGCGTTGTTATTTGTTAATTAACTTGCTTTCGGTATTTTAAATTCTATCATTGTTCCACTCGGCTTGTTGGTCTTGATTTTTATTTTGCCACCAATGGAAGTTATACGTTCATACATCGTTTTCAGTCCTAGGCTTTTAGATTTTGCAATAGCCAACTCATGGTCAAATCCCTTTCCGTTGTCCATAACACAAATAAAGGTTTCTGTTTCATTCTTTTTAACAATGACTTTCGCTGCCGTAGCGTCAGCGTGTTTCACAACATTATTCAGTGCCTCCTGAATTACTCTAAAAATATGAATGTTATTATTCTGATTAAATACCGCATCAATATTTTCAACTTCAGTCGTAATAAACAAGTTTGTTGATTGACCAACTTTCTGAATAACATCTTCGATAGCTACCGTCAAACCAAATTTCTCTAGTTGTAATGGATGTAAGTTCTGAGAAATAGACCGAACTTCTTCTAACGTCTGGCTTATCATCGCTTGGTTTTCGACTGAGGTATTTTGATTGACCACCATTTGCTTTTTTAACAAAAGAAGTGATTGCCCAATACCATCATGCAAATCTCTTGCAATCCGTTTTCGTTCATTTTCTTGTGCAAAAATCAAAGCTTCCGCAAAGTCCTTTTTGTCATTTCGTTCTCTTCTAACTCTAATGAATTGAAAAATACCTGTTCCGAATAAACCCATAATTAGTATGCTTCTGATGATTAAATTTCGTTGTCGAGTTATCTTTGTGTTACTTGATTTTAGTTCTAATATTTCCTTTTCTTTTTGCACATTTTGAAATTGTGCTTCTACTTCTGCTATTGCTTTACTTCGTTCTATATCGCCAATTTTTTTATCATAAGCTCGCAATTCTTCCAATACAATCAACGCTTTATCATATTGTTTGGCATCTTTATAAACCTCATATAAGACCCGATTAGCCAAAAATATTTTGCGATCTAAATTATACTTTCTCGCCATTGACAGGCTTTCCTCTCCATAACGAATAGCTTTATATGGTTGTTTGAGGCGACGATATATACTACTCAAATTGAATTTGGCTTGTGTCAATAAATTAACATCACCTAACTTATTCGCTAACAAATTAGCTTCTGTTGCTAATTCAAGGGCTTTTGGAATCTTTTCCATATTCATGGTCAACGCAACTAAGTTATTCAAAATTACGACTTCCATATCCTTTGCGTTAGCTTTTCGAGCGATAGCTAAAGTTTTATAAAATTCGTCTTCTGATTCTTTAAAGTAAAAATTTAGTGTATCTGTATGTCTTGCTAAATTGGCAGTATCTAGCTCATTTTTGAGGTAATAATTAATACCAACAGTCATTAAATTGATAGAACGATTAGCACCATTATCTATCAGTAATTTGTTGTTACTCAAGTCTTCAGCGATATTATTGGATTGTTGATCGTAATATCTGGATTTTTCCAGCTTATTCATATTAAAGAAAACGCCTGAAATATTGCTATAAATGACTGCTGCGTCAAATAGTTTGTCAGAATCTTTGAAAATATTAGCTGCCTTGATGTAATGCTCTAAAGCAGATTCATAATCTCCTCGATTTTTTGATAAGCCACCTAGCGCATCATAAGCATATGCAATCAGTAGTTTTTCTTCATTTGCTTTAGCTAATTCTAAAGCCTTATTAGCGATTTTTTCTCCTTCATTATAATTACCTAAGACCCTATGTGCAGCACCAATATGTATCAAAGCCGTAATATGAAATCGCTTATTAGATGTCTCTTTTGATAGCTCTAAAGCCTTCTTTGCTAAAATCAAAGAACTGTCTCCATTTATAGAAGCATAAGCTTCTGTCAGTATTAATATTGAATCAATTTGTTGCTCCGAAGGTTGTGAAATAGACATTGCCTGCTCAAAATTAAAAGCAATCGGTTCGGCATTTATTAGAATATTTTTTTGCCCAAAAACATTCGTAGTTACCAAAATCAGTAGCAATAGTAATAACTTCATTTGACTTTTTTAATTAGATGTAATTGTAAAAAATATAGCAAATTATATTTTCGGATCATAACTTAGTCAAAGTTATTATAATATATTACAATGTATTTTAAATTTAATTTTGTCATAAATGGGTTTCCTTTTTTTATGACAAAAACCTGTGCACAGGACAAAACGTATTTTCATAAATACACTTTATAAGTTTTGTCCTAATACACAGGTTAAAGGGAAAAAATCATTAGAAAAATTATTATTTACAGCATAGGTATTCACTCATCTAATGATTAACTTCAAAATCTAGTTATCTGCTTTATCCATTTTAAAACGACCTAGATTGATTATCTCACCATAAGCTTCCGAACTTTGCATCATATAAACCTCATTTGACATTGGCCATAAAGCATATGCTTTGTACATCATAACACTTCCGAGAGCCACAGCAGCTTTATTGGTTCCGTACAATGTTGCCCAACCTAATGCGACTAAACTAGCTTCCGCCAATTTAAAGTCGGAATCCTTAGCACCTTCTTTAAGTGCATATCCTACTCTTTCTTTAGCGATACTTTCATATTCTGTAGACAAGCAAATTGGTTTATTAGAGTCAAAACGGTTCAAGTTCAACATTTCAGCATAAGCAGTACTAGTATGATTCATATAGACAATGTCCATTTTGTCCGTTCCATTGTATTGGTCAGCAACAGCGGTGTTTAATACTTTAGCTAAAGTAAAAGAAGCATCATCATTCCCATATAAAACAAACCAGCCTAAAGCCATCAAACTACCTTCGGCTAAAACCATATGGTCTTTGTTTCCATCAGTATTAATTGCTTCTTCAAAACGTTTTTCTACGAGTTGTGTGTATTCATGTTGAGTGCTCGTTTGAGCATTTATTAGGTTTGAAAAACTGCTTGCAGCAATTATCAAAACAATAAGTAATAAATTTTTATAATTAATAGCTTTCATCTTTATATGATTATTTTATTATATAATAATTAATACAATACAAAAGTACGCACGGAAAAGATTTTATCCTATCAGTGCTAGGTAGGTAATTGACTAGGGTCTAGGTACTAATCGTCAGAAGCCAGAAGCCAGAACGCCTACGGCTGTCGGAGAGGTATTTAGAGCATTTTTAATAAGGCTTTAAATTTTGAAAAATAAACAATCGAAATA
>CAZMEH010000818.1:0-6882 GCA_964564885.1 uncultured Saprospiraceae bacterium
CCGTCACTCGTCGAGATAAATAGCCGAGAAGGTGAGTTGTAAAGTAACTAAGAATATATATTCTTAGCTACTTTACAACACGTAATTATCCGTTTACTTAACATACATCAAGGGATTTACAACATAATCACCGTTTCTTTGTAGTAAATGTAAAAGATAAAATCGTTCTTGCCAAAGAACCAAAAATATAAAGAAATGCAATTAGAAACGGATTACCTAATCATAGGAAGCGGTGCGATGGGCATGGCATTCGCTGACGTTATCGTTACGGAAACCAATGCAAATATCATTATCGTTGACAAACATGCCAAACCTGGCGGACATTGGAATATTGCTTATCCATTTGTAACACTTCATCAACCTTCTCAATTTTATGGCGTAAGTTCAAAAGAACTCAGCAAAGGACGAAAAGACAAAATAGGGTGGAACAAAGGCTTGAACGATTTGGCAACAGGTACAGAAGTCAGTGCTTATTTTGATGAAGTGATGCGCCATCAGTTCTTACCGACAGGTCGAGTTCAGTATTTTCCGATGTGCGAATACAAAGGTGATTACAAGTTTACTTCGATGCTAACAGGCGAAGAATTTGAAGTAAAGGTGAATAAAAAGCTAGTTGATGGTACATATTTGAAAACGATTGTTCCATCTACGCACACGCCGAATTTCACGATTGCACCAGAAATTCAGTTCATTCCATTGAATGATTTGGTAAAACTCAAAAAAGCGCCAAAGGGTTTTGTGGTCGTCGGTGGCGGAAAAACGGGAATTGACGCTTGTCTTTGGTTATTGGAAAATAGGGTAAATCCAGATAACATCACTTGGATTATTTCCAGAGATGCGTGGCTAATTGATAGAAAAACAACACAGCCAACGGAAGATTTCTTTGTAGATGCGGTTGGAAATCAAGCGAATCAGTTTGAAGCAGCAGCAAAAGCTAAGTCAATCCCTGACTTATTTAATAGATTAGAAGAATCGGGCGTTTTGCTTCGAATTGATAAAAATATTCGTCCTGCGATGTTTCATGGGGCAACCATTAGCCAAATGGAATTGGAGCAAATGCGCAGCATTAAAAATGTTGTTCGTAAAGGAAGAGTTCAAAGTATAGAAAAGGATAGAATTGTTTTCAAAGAAGGTTCTATTCCAACGAATTCAGATTATGTTCATGTAGATTGCTCGGCTTCGGCTATCAATCCTAAGACAGAAATGATTCCTATTTTTAATGGAAATGTGATTACTCCACAGACTATTCGCTCTTATCAGCCGATTTTCAGCGCAGCAGTTATTGCGCATGTTGAAGTCAATTATGAAACTGAAAAGGAGAAAAATCATCTTTGTGGCGTTGTGCCTTTGCCAAATCACGACACAGACTGGATTAGGTTATTAGTTGCCATGTCTACCAATCAATTTAATTGGTCAAAGGATAAGCCTTTGCGCAAATGGATAATGGAGAATAGGCTAGATGGTTTTAGTAAAATGATTCGAGGGATTTCTAAAGAAGATGCCGAAAAGCAAGTTATTCTTCAGAAATTACGCAAATATGCAATGCCTGCCATGATGAATTTACAGCAATTTATCACAGAAATGGACGCAGTAAAACAACCTGTTTTAAAAAATCCTCAGTTTCAAGTCAAAAGAGATATGTTCTTCAACGGTCGTTTAGCGGAAACACCTTTGGAAGAACTAAAAATAGGCGATGGTGAAGTTTTAGTAAAGGTGGATAAATTCGCTTTTACTGCAAATAATATCACTTATGCGGTTGCTGGAGACCAAATTGGTTATTGGAATTTCTTTCCGCCTGTTGGCAAAAATACCGAAGGCTGGGGCGTCATTCCAGTTTGGGGCTTTGCTGATGTAGTCGAATCTAACGTAGAAGGAGTTCCAGTTGGAGACCGCTTTTATGGTTATTTTCCGCCAGCTCGTCAAATGAAAATGACACCAATTAAAGTTTCTGATAGACAATTAATCGACGGCGCAGCACATCGCCAAAAATTGCCAAGAGGTTACAATGTATATAGTCGAGTAAATGCCGAAAAAGGGTATTCTTCTAAAATGGATAATGCTCGTGCGTTGCTTTCTCCGTTGTTTTTAACGTCATTTTGCCTTTGGGATTCTTTGGTAGATAATGATTGGTATGGGGCAAAACAGGTTTTAGTTTTAAGTGCTTCTAGTAAAACAAGCATCGGTTTAGGTTACGCTTTGGAAGCAGATAAAAATTGTCCAAACGTAATTGGCGTAACTTCTAAGCGCAATGTTGAAATGGTGGAAGGTTTAAAAATCTACGACCAAACCATTTCTTATGATGATATTTTAAATATTGACGCAAGCATTCCGACTGTCATTGTTGATATGTCTGGAAATGCAAAATTGCTAGTCGCTTTGCACCAGCATTTAGGTGATAATATGAAATTTACGAGCAATGTCGGTCTAACGCATTGGTCAAATGCAAAACCACAAAAAGGCATTATCGCTGAAAGAAGTCAATTTTTCTTTGCACCAAGTCATATTCAAAAAAGAATCAAAGAATGGGGCATGGCTGGTTTCAATGAAAAAACAACTGCTTTCATGATGGAAACAATGATGAAAGCGAGTCAATGGCTGACTTTCCGAAAAATCGACGGTCTGGAAGGCATGGCTGCCGTTCATCAAGATGTTTGTAATGGTAAAATTCCACCAAACGAAGGTTTGATTGTTGAAATGTAATTATTTAGTGATTAATTACTAGTTATCGTAAAACAGCCTAGACTATTCATAATCAATATATTATGAATAGTTTAGGCTGTTTTATATACAAAGCTGACAAAAAAATAGAAAAAAAATTAAAACAAACCGCAAGTTTATACTGCTTACTTTCGTCTGACAACTTAGAAACCAATTCATAGACGAAAATCCATTCTATATAAAAATACAAATACACAATTAAATAGATTTCTTCAAACTGCGATTAGGAGAATAATATAGATTAACAATCATTCGGTAATGAACGGCTTACTCGTTGTCCATTATTAATTTTCAATTTATCTTATTCCCTTTTACACAGAAAACCAGTGACATGAAAAACTATCGTTTTGTATTTGTATTATGTTTTATTGTTTCCTCTTGTGTCGAAGAAGAAATGCTTGGCGATGATGATATCATTGTAGGTACTGGACTTGATGCGACCGCTCAACAGATTTTAGCGCAAACTTTGGACTTGCCAAATGGCTATTATGATTACGAGGCAACAATGACTTTACCGAATTTTCTAAACAATCAGGACGTTAGGAGAGAAGACAACACGCCGAACAATAATCCGATTACAAACGAAGGCGCAACGCTAGGACGAGTTTTGTTTTATGATTCAAATCTTTCTGGAAATAACACGACTTCTTGTGCGTCTTGTCATGGCAAAGAAGTTGGTTTTTCTGATGATGATGCGTTTAGTGTTGGCTTTGAAGGTGGTTTGACTAGTCGCAATTCAATGGGAATTGCAAATGCTCGGTTCTATGAAAATGGTCGTTTTTTCTGGGATGAACGTGCGGCATCGCTCGAAGATCAAGTATTAATGCCAATTCAAGATCATGTTGAAATGGGCATGACATTGGAAGAATTAGTGACTAAATTGGAAACGGAAGATTATTATGAAATCTTGTTTAGAGATGCTTTTGGTGATGAAGAAGTGACTAGCAATCGTATTTCGTTAGCATTATCTCAATTTATTCGTTCCATTGTTTCATTTAATTCAAAGTATGATCAAGGATTAGAGCAAGGTGAAAATGGTGAAAATTTACCAAATTTTACGAATCAAGAAAATCAAGGATTGCGGTTATTCAATCAATTGAATTGTGATAATTGCCATCGTACGGAATTGTTTGTCGGAGATGAAGCTCGTAATAATGGACTAGATGCAAATTTAACGGACAATGGATTGGGCAACGTCACTGGAAATGCTAATGATAACGGAAAATTCAAAGTTCCGTCATTGAGAAATATAGAATTGACTGCCCCTTATATGCACGATGGACGTTTTACAACGCTTTTTGAAGTGGTCGAACATTATAATAGTGGCGTGCAGGCAAGTGCGACTTTGGATAATCGCTTGAGAGGAAATGGAAATCAGCCGAGAAGATTAAATTTGTCGAATGCGGACAAAAATGCTTTGGTTACTTTCTTGCAAACACTCACGGATGAAGATTTGGCAAATGATCCAAAATATACTAATCCGTTTAGGAATTGACGGTTTTAGCCTGACGGCAGACCGTATTTATTTCACCTGAAATTTAGAGATTGTTAAAATACCTCCGCCTTTCTTCTCACTTAGAATAAAATAATATAAGCCCTGTTTTAAAGGAACATTAGCACTAAATCTAAAGCTGTAAGCATCATTTATCTCAAAAAAATGAATTTGAAAGCTGTAAGTTTTATCTAGATATTGGAACAGTTCTTTATAAGGTGTAAAAACATGGTGAAGCCGATGGAATGCTAAAACAAGCAATTGCCATTATTGAACCGATAAAAGCGCAAGCACCTTACCTGTATGAAGCTTGTTTATTAGGACTTGGAAGAAACAATACACATAGACTTGAAGTAGAAGAATCGCTTGATTTTTGAGAAGTAGTGCAGCGAAAAACCTTGAAAGCAATAATTATCAAGTTACAGGATTACTAGCGATGAGATTGTCTTCGGCAGGTTATTATAACGAGGCATTGCCTTTACTACAAGAAACAATCATCAGTTTGACGACTAATTTCTTTTCTGAAAATATTGAAGATAATCCGCCTTTAGACTCAGAATATGAGGATCGATACTTAATAGGGATGGTCTTTTATTACAAAACATGGGCATTGCGTCTGAAAGGATTGGAATATATCAATAATGGAGACCGAGATAAAGGTATTCAATTACTGAAAAAAGCAATTGAAACAGGCGAAATAGGATTAGATGTGGGCAATGTAATAATTGATGATATGGTCGGTTTGGAAATATCAAGCATGATGGCGAATGAAATACTACATGTTGTTCATGGCGGAATGATTCACGCTGCTAAATCATTGCCTGAAGCGAAACTTCAAATGTTGACTGATGCAAAATCAGCAAATCCTAGATATTGGGCACCGTTTGTATTGATTGGCGAGTAAAAAACGATTGAAAAAACCTAATCTCGTTAATTTGTATTGCGGTAATTACTTAGAAGAACTCAATTAAGTATATTTTTAAAAGGAGTATCGAAACAAAAGGTGCGATATATTATAATACCGAGTGCTCGGGACTATGATATGTGGCACCTTTTGTGCTTTAAGTAAGAAGATAGAAGTCAGACCGTTCCGAGTGCTCGGGACTGTCAGAAGCCAAACAAAAAAAACTACTGACTATCAATTGGTTATAAAATAAAGCAATACGTGAAAATTTTTGTTCAAGTATTTAGCAGGTTCTCTCAAATACTCAGGAGTGGAAATCGTAAAGTATTTTTATTAAATACAATACTATCGATTAAAAGGCGTTCCTAAGTGTCAGAAAAAATTATCTGATTGTACAAAATATTTAGAATCACCTTTTGTTTTAAACAATGTTGTTCTTTATTGGTTTCATGGCAAGTAAAAATACCTGTTTATAAAGTTTTTTAAAAAAAAACGAGGTTTTAGGGTGACAATTCCTAATCCTAAGGTATTAATAGTAAACAATCAAGGACTAAATGTAAAATCTGACAATTATGAAATATATCAATTTACTACTTGTTATTTTCTGTTTATGTATTCAAGTAAATTTATTTGCGTTGAATAATAATGATGATGTTGTTTTAAATATTGAGGAAGACACGATAGAGGCAAGGGAAATAATAAGCACTTCTCTTCTTGAAATTATCGAGAATAATATTGTGATTACTTGGGAAATCACCGCTACTAAAAAATACAAAGGGTTTGAAATTGAAAGAAGTAAAGATCGAAAAAGCTGGAAAAAAGTAGGATTTGTTTTATTTAAAAAAGGAACAAAAAATTACAAATTTACAGATAGTACAAATTTGCCTACTTCAAACTATTATAGGGTGAAGCAAGTAAGTTTGAATGATTTGCCTAAAAATGCTACAATTATCACAGAACTAAAAGTAGTTGTAACAGGGCAATCATTTTCTATGTCATCTAATCCAGTCGGAAATTATTTAATGATGAATAATAGTCAAGGTCTCATTACTATTTTTAATTCTGACAGCGAACTAGTTAAACAATCCACAGTAAAAGAAGAATCAGTAGCTATCGACACTAGCGACTTACCAAAAGGTCAATACATTTTGCAGGTTCAAAGGAAAGATTTTACCACGATTTCGAGGTTTTTTGTTAAAAATTAAAAGTTTTTTAAAAAAATCCACTTTTTGAGGTGACATTTTGGGACTTTATGGTATTAATAAGTGAAGCAAATTCGTAACGATTTTTGCTCACTAAAATACTAAGGAACGTGAAAAGAATAAGTTATAAGACTTTGGGTAGATCATTCTTTTCACGTTCCTTAGCTACATTACAGACTTTACATTGTGGTTATAACTTAATTAACTCTAAAGAACAAAACCGTACGTGTTTTTTACATAAAATATAGTATTAATAGGTAGTAATCCTATCCTTTTAGTCTTTGACGAAGGATAGGATTTTTGTTTTATGGTAACTTGACAAGTTATTGTTTTAAAAAAATACGTCTAAATAATTTTGTCTCACGGAGAAAGCATGAAAATGGATAATGAGAAAAGAGGAAATTCAATTTTTAACGCTGACTGTGAGCCTGCCAAACAATCAAGGCTAAAAGAAGGAGACTAGCGACTTACCAAAAGGTCAATACATTTTGTAGGTTCAAAAGAAAGATTTTACCACGATTCTGAGGTTGTTTATTAAGAATTAAAAGTTTTGTAAAAAAACTTCA
>CAZMEH010000819.1:0-4575 GCA_964564885.1 uncultured Saprospiraceae bacterium
ACGTGGCAATAGATATTTTAAATATTCATTTAACCTTCTGATTTTTAGTTGTTTATAATCTCCTTGACGCCAATCCGATAGCTATTGGGATTAGTCGACAAGGTTAATCAAAAACACTAGTGTAACAGCATGACTGCTAAAACCATCGGTACGATAACAAAAAAATATGGAACTCATCAACTTAAAACGCCGAGTAGAGCAATATAAAGAAGTTTTAAACAATACGACAAGCTATCGAGAAGCATGGAAATCAGTATTGAAACAATTCATTTTGGAGCAACTGAAGCACTTGACAGAAGCAATAGAATTGTCTGCGGATATTTCTGTTATTGAAGACACTGAAAATTTAGAAGCAATTGTTTTATCATTGGGAGATGTGAAAAGTGGCTTATCAAAATCAATAGGAACATCAAAAATTGAACGTCCGCTTGTCAAGCATAATGGTTCTTTAGTGTACCAACAATTGTTTAATGGTAAGATAATGGTGATGCTACGCTCTCCGATGATTGAAGGTTACGGCGAACCGCAACCGCCTAGGCAATTAGCTATTTATAGGCCGGAGGAAATGACAGCGCCATTTTTTGTTAGACACTTGGAAGAGTTGGTCAAATCGGTGACCGCTTGGGAAGACTACGATGATGATAATGTGCCTGCGAACGAAGATCAACGCATTGGCTTTAAGTTGAATTTTGAAAAATAATTGTTAGGTATCGGATACCTTCTAGGCATCCGATACCTTGTATTTTAGTTTTTATCTGCTGCTTTCTTCTTTTCTAACTCTTCCAATTCAGCTTTAACCTTCTCGATTTTGGCTTTCATGTCCGCTAAAATTTTCTCCTGTTCAGCTAATTGCGCTGCTAATTCTTTTTTATTTTTAGCTTTTTCGTCCGCTAATTCTTTTTCATTTTTAGCCTTTTCGTCCGCTAATTTTATGTCATTGTCTTCCACTTTTTCTTGAAGCAACTTATCATTCGCCGCTTTCTGTTCCGCAAAACGTTTTTTCTCCGCATTCATCAATTGCTCTGTTTGCTGTTTTGCTGCACGAACTTCACTTGCCGTTTCTCCACGAACTTTCAAGATCTCTTGATTAGAAGCTTCCCGCTCTGCACGAATTTCATCGATGTATTTTCTTTTCTTCACTTCTGCGTCTTCACGAGATGACGTTACAACCTTAGTCGCATCAGTGCGAGCCAATTCTATTTCTTTATCAGCATTAGCTTTTGCTAAGTTGATATCAGATCGAGCATTCTTCTCGGTCATAATAGTTTCCTCTTTGTACTGCGCCTTTTTATTTTCTGCATTTTCAAGAGCAGTAGCTACTTCCCTAGCCGCTTTTTTACGAGCAGCAGCAGTTTCAGTAGCTGCTTTTTCTTGAACCGCTTCGATTTTGTTTGCCGCTTCATTTCGAGCATTCAATACTTTAAGGTTGATAAACTCACGTTCTTTAGCCGCCAGCTCTCTAGCTATTTTCATCTCTTCGGCAGCTTTCTGCTTTGTTGAAGCCACTTCTTTAGCTGCGTTTTCTTTAGTTCCTGCAACATTTTCAACTAATTTACGCTTCGTATTTGCAGCGTTTTCTCTAGCAGTCTGAATGATGGCTGATTGTTCTTTTTGAACTTTTGAAATTTCAGTTGCCGCATTTTTTCTAGACTCTGCAACAGAATTAGCAGATGTCTGTTTTGCTTTTGCTTCTTCCTCTTTCGCTTTAGCAATCTCCTTTGCAGCAAATTCTTTAGCAGATAAGATTTCTTTAGCCGCACGTTCTTTAGAGTCTTCCACTTCCTGTGCTGAAATTTCCTTGACCTGAGAAGCAATTTTTTTAGCATCCAAAATCTTTTTAGTAGACTCTGCTTGAATATCCTTGATGCGTTGTTCTGCTAATTGCTGAGATTCTGAAATCTTAGAAGTATACTCACTTTGCGCTTCTTTAGCTTTTGCACTAGCAACCTTTACTTCTTCCGCAGCAGTCGTTTTAGCTTTTGTAATTTCTTCTTCTGCCGTTTTTTTAGCGGTAGCTACTTCTTGTGCAGACTCTTGTTTTACTTCACTTTCTTTAGCTTTCAACTCTTGAATAGCTTTCTGAATATCCGCTTGAATTTTAGTCATTTCATCTGCCGCATTCTTTTTAGTAACAAAAATATCTTCTGCTATCTTCTTCTTTTGCGTTGATGCATTTTCACGAGTTACCAATATTTCTTTATTAGCCTCTTCTTTTGCTTCTGTGATTTTATCTGTAGATGTTTTTTGAATATTAGCTAATTCTTCAGAAATGTTTTTCTTCTCGTTTGAAGCATTATTTCTCAAATCAGCAATATTCTTTGCAGTTTGAGCACGAATTTCATCAATCACTTTTTTGTTCTTCTTTTGTTCTTCAATCACTTGTTTTTGAGCGCCACTGATTGCCTCGGCAGCACGCTTTTTAGATTCTGAAACAGAAACGGCGATCTGTTCCTTTTCTTTAGCGGCGGACTCTTTAGTATCAGCAATTTCTTGTGCACTTGACCTTTCTAATAAAGATTTTTCTTCTGCTGCTCTACGCTTATTTTCAGCTAAATCCAATGCAATTTTTTCTCTTTCAATAACGGCATTTTCTTTAGATTGAGCCACTTGTTCTGCTTGCTCTTCTTGTATTTTCAAGATTTCCTTAGCCGCTTCATTTTTAACTAACTTAACGTCTTCAGCGGTTACATTTTGTTCTTGTTTAGCTTTCTCCCGAGCTGTTCGAACCATTTGAGTTGTTTCTTCTCTAATTCTAGTCAACTCTGTCCTAGAAGATTCACGAGCTTGTGTGATTTCATCTTGATATTCTAGCTTTGCTAATTCCAGTTTCTCTCTGGCAGCTTTAACATCTTCTGCTGCTTTTTCTGTAACAGCAGCAATTTCATTAGCCGTTGCTAGTTGTACTTTTTGAATTTCTTGTGTTGATTTTTTTCTAGCATCTTGTATTTTTATATTTTCTAGTCCAATTGCATCATTCGTATTTCCTCTAATTTCTTCCACTTTCTTAGATGCTTCATCAAGTGCAATCTTGATTTGGTCATTAGCTTTGATTCGTGATTCTTTTATTTCTTCTGCAAATTTTTTCTTTTGTATCAGCACATTCTCTCTCGCTAAGGCAACTTCTTCCCGAAGGCGAGATTTTTCTTTTTCCGCTCTTTCTTTTTCTTTCTCAATTTCTTCCCGAAGGCGTACTTTCATATCCATCAATTCATCACTTAAAGACTTAACTTCGGTATCATTTTTAATATCAGCAGCATTAGCATTCGTTTTCTTAATACTGGAACTATTGTTCGTTTTACCTGTTTTAGCCTTAGATGAAGGAGAACCTAAAGATGATGTAATTTTATTATCAACAATTTCACCTTTCTTAATCGCTTTATAAAAACAAGCGGCGAAACTTTTAAATTCATTCTTCCTATCTGGGTTTACAGAGAATTTACGCATTTGACGAGTCGTATTATTACGAACATAAATCGTTGACATCGTATTACTCGCAAACCACTTTATTGCGTCTAGGTCCAACTGAAGGGTATTCGTATAAATAGGTTGCCCAGAAGTAGTATTCATCTCGCCGAAATCAATAAACTTATACACCTTCCGAGTATTGTCAGCACTCATGAAAATAACATCATTGTCTTGTTCTAACGAAACACCACCTTTAGAGGTGAAAATTCCGGTGAGACCTTTCTCATTATTTATCAGTTCAATACCGTAGCTATATCCGCCACGTAGCACAAGGTATTGCCAATTACTTTTGACTATATTTATTTTACCAAAAGAGGTTTCCTCCTTAATAGCATCGTTACACTGCCCAAAAGTATTGGAACTAAAAAAGGAACAAATAAGAAAAAATGTAATTATTCGTAAAAAATACTTCATAATCTATTGTTTTGAAATCTTACTCAAGTAATTTTGTGTACAATTTAGACTTGATTGAAAATTTGTTATTGTAGTCGCTTAGGAACGTGCAAAGTATTATAACTTATTCTCTGCAGGTTCCTTAGTTATGAATGCTTCGTCTTAGATTTTCATCATCAAAGAATCATCTTTACCTTTAAAAATTCTTTAATATAAGAATATCAATATATCTTTTGTAATAACTTTTATTCATTTTTTACAAAATGTCATAGAAAAACAGCATTAGATGTGAATAAGACTAAATAGTTTCGTTCAATCAATTAATCAGGTGAAAAGGAGATAGTTTGAAGGAGATAATTTATATTTTACATATAACGTATATCTACATGTAAGATACACATTATTTTTAATCTTTTTACAAGAAAAAGATAATTCTGTATCGACATATCAAGAATTAAATCATAATTATTTGCTCCTATTTTTTCAGACTCTTTGACAGTTACTCGGTCAAGCTTTGTCTACCAAGTTAGCGACAGGCAGGCTTTGGAGATAAGTTTCTGTTAAAATGAATATTTATTTAATCCAGTGGTAGTTTGCCCCGTTGTTTTTCAGTAAGTTAGAACATATGGTAAACTCGTATTGGACTAAAATTCAGAAATTGTCAAAGAACAATTTTTTTTAGTTCGTAACATTTAATAATTTGCCAATCAATATTGT
>CAZMEH010000820.1:0-3533 GCA_964564885.1 uncultured Saprospiraceae bacterium
CCATCAAGTATGACGCCGACGCAGCAAGATGATTTAGAAGAAATGTGGCGAGAACAATTTGAAAAATACTTCCCAGAAGTGAATGATGTTGATGCGAATTTGCGCAAAATGTCGGAGTCTTTAGCACCATTCCATTATTATAAAGAATTTGAACGAGTGGATTCGTTGGCTTATCCTGTGGTGTCGATAGACATTGGCGGCGGAACGACGGATATTGTTGTTTTCTTCGATAATAAGCCGAAATTCATTACCTCATTTAAGTTTGCAGGAAATGCGATGTTTGGTGATGCTTATAATTCTTCTCCTCGTTACAATGGTTTTGTTCGACGTTACAAAGAGAAAATTAGAGGCTTATTAACTGATAATGTTCAGCCAGATTTACTTCGAGTAATGGAGAATTTGGAAAGCGAGCGTTCGCAAGAAATGATTTCATTTTTCTTCTCATTGGATGGTAATCAGAGTTTGAAGGAAGCGGATATTAATATCGGTTTTTCTAAAATGCTAAAGGATGACAAAGATTTAAAAGTCGTCTTTTTGTTGTTCTATGGTGCGATTATGTATCATGTCGCTAAGATGATGAAAAACGCAGGTTTAGATTTGCCTCGTTATATCTGTTTTAGTGGAAATGGTTCTCGTTCTATCAACTTGTTGGATTCTAGTCGCAACTTGCGTCGAGTTTCTAAATTTGCTAAACATCTGTTTGAAGAAGTTTACAATGAAGGTAAAGAAAGTAAAGAGGGCGAAGAAGGCGAAGAAAATGAAAAGACTTATCGCTACGGAGAAGCTCGTCAAGCGGGAAATTTAGAAATTAAACAAGTACAGAATCCGAAAGAGGTAACTTGTAAAGGTGGACTTCTTGGAACGACCGATAAAGAGATTGAAGACATCAAAATGGTGCTTTTAGGTACTAAAGATGATTTGGTTGTCAATTCAAAAATAGAAAATGTTACTTCCGAAAAAATGCGTTATGAGGATTTAAATCATGATGTTTATGATGAAGTAATTGGAGAAATAGAGCACTTTGTAGAAATGCTATTCGATTTGGATGATGAATATTCATTTGATAGAAACTTAGGTATTAAAGTGACGGATATGGAAAAATACAAACGTTGGTTGTTTGAGGATTTGCGTCAATACTTAATGCAAGGAATTGAATCGAAAACGAAAAATGACTTAGCTAATAATACGAAAGCCAGAGTGGAAGAGACGTTATTTTTCTATCCTTTGGTTGGTGCGTTGAATAATTTGGCAACGAAAGTGGTGGAAGATTAATTTACAATTGATTCGATTAACGATTTTAGATTTATAAAAGAAAGATGAAACAATTAATCAAAGCATTATTTGCAGTTGCTGTTATTAATCTGCTGATTTACGCTTTTTATAGTCTTGCATTTATTTTTGTGTTGCCTAGTTTTAGGTCTTTTGGTCTAGTTGCCATTTCTATCGGATTGATTGCTTTTTTTATAGCAAGAACATTTTATAAGCTGTTTGATTATGACGGAAAGGATAAATCAATCAATAGGTTGTTGGTTTTAAATGTTGTGATTTTGATACTATTAAACATATTCACAACTTGGTTGAAGCCGCTTTTATTAGAAACAGTCACTAATATTGGGCAAGTCTATAAATACAAAAAGTATAAAGCAGGAAAAGCACCGATTGAAAATGGTGTTTGGGAATATAAGAAAACAGGTGTTTTAATGCCGCAAAATGAATTGCTAGTTTCCTGTAAAGATGGTAAAATAGACGGAACAGTCATTTTTAATCATTTTGATAAAGATGATGGTTTTAAAGTTGACTATTATTCGGCAGGAGAATTAGATAGTACTACTTTTTGGCAAAATAAACCCGAGACTGATAGTATGTATTTAACAGAAACTAGAATCGAAACGGATACATTTTTCTATGTTTTAGATTTCGAGAATATAGAAATGGAAGTACAAAAAATAGGTATTAATGAAAAAGGTGATACTATTTTGAATGTAAAATCGCCTGTTATTTCGGAAATTTTTGATGTTTATAATCGTAATTAATATAAAAAAAGTGACCAAAAAGTTAGACCTCGTAGGTTTCAAAAACTTATGAGGTCTGGCTAGAAAAATAAAAAGAAGATGAAAATAATATTACCCTTATTCACTTTATGTATGCTAACCGTTGCTAGTTGGGCACAAAAGCCTGTTAGTCAAGACGTTTTTAGCCAACTTATTAATAAGATTAGTTATGAATTGGCCTTACAATCAGTGGAAGATGATGGAAAGTATCTTACTGGTTTTCATGAAAAATTAGACCCTATTTGTGATATGGATAAATGTTGTGCTAATCAATGTACTTATGAAATGAAATATTTTCTAGGTAATTCAAAGTTATACGCAACAGTTACGCTTTGTGAAAGAATAGCGACTTATAAATCAAAATATACCGAAGATTCGAACGGAAAAGAACAATACGCAATTATACAATCTATCTTAAAAAACGATTCGTTAGTTCAAAAATTCATCACTAAGAGAGCAAATAATGCTGCTTTTGGTGAAAAACTAGCTGTATTAGAAAAATCAATTAATAAGACTTTTAAATTTAAAGGAAATAGCGAACCATTAGCAAATACCAAAAACACAGACGAAACAACAACTGGTGCAGCAACACAAATTAGTAAAACAGCTGGCGGATTGAGTTGGTTAGGCTGGCTATCAACTATTTTATTATTAGGCGCAATTGGAGGATATATGTTTTATTTAAGACCAAAATATCAGAAACGCTTGCTTGAACTCAAAAAAGAGATTGCAAAGTTAGCGGAACAGAACAAGACTTTATCAGCACAACATACTAGCTTAACGGCTAGAATTGGCGATTTGGAAGGTAAGAATGAAGCATTATTTAGAAATGAAAATATGCTTCGTGATAGACTTGCTAAATACGAAAAATCAGAAAATGCTATTCAGCAGCAGCGCAAACAAGTTCCTGTTGAACCTGCTTATACGAAGAATGAAGAAGGTATGACGGTTTATGAAACCTTTTATATGCCTGTTCCAAATAAAGATGGCTCGTTTGAAGATGGACATCAAAGTAACAAATTTGAATGGACAGAAAGTGTTTACAAGTTTGAAATAGTGAATAAAGAGGGTACAAAAGCGGTATTTTCTATCATGAATGACCAACGTATGATTAAGCGTGCAATTAGCGGCTATGATATTTATATCAAACCTGTTTGCCGTGCGGCGAATGCGTTTAGTATGAATGTTTCTCGAATAATGACCGAAGAAAAAGGACAAGCTGTTTTGAATGGCGACCGTTGGGAACTGGATAAAAAAGCATTGATTAGTTATCAGGTGTAGGGTGTTTTTCCCACGGAGTTGCACAAAGTGAAAATCGACAGAGTTACACAGGGCATTTTTAATTTAAAATATGATAAACGTTACCATTAGCGAAGCATTAAAAGCAAAATGCCCGAATATAGTTTTAAGTTGTATTGAATGTGAAGTCAATATTGCGCCTGCTTCGGATGATTTATTGAATGAAATTAATACTGCTTGTCA
>CAZMEH010000821.1:0-4670 GCA_964564885.1 uncultured Saprospiraceae bacterium
TGTTAATTATTTCGCATATTTTGATATGTTTTTTCTAAAATATTTATCATTTGAGAAAAAGTAAAATATCTTATATGAAATTATCAAAACTTTATATAAAAAGTCAATAGGCGAGTAAAATGTTCAGCTACTAAACATTTTACTCGCCTATTGACTTTAAAATCCTAAACAAAAAAATTAGAATACTAGATATGTGTCAATTCTAAATGAGACATATTTATAACCGCATCAACGCTATCTAAAGCAGACTTTACATCAAAAATAATATCATCCACATTTTCTAAACCAATAGAAAGGCGCACCATTTTATCTGAAATGCCCATTTCTAAACGTGCTTCTGGCGCAATACCACAATGCGTCATAGAAGCAGGATGTTGTGCTAATCCTTCTGTTCCACCCAAACTAACGGCTAATTTGAATAGTTTCAAGTGGTTCAAAAACTGAAAAGCAGCTTTTTCTCCGCCTTGAATATCAAAAGAAATCATTGCACCTGGTGAAGAATATTGTCTTTTATATAATTCGTAATTTGAGTCATTTTCGTCCAATAAACCCAAGTAACTTACTTTTTCTACTTTATCGTGAGTATTCAAAAATGTGGCAAGGGCATTTGCATTTCGCATTTGCTGTTCCATGCGAACCTTCAGCGTTTCCAAACTACGTGTCAATAACCAACAAGTATTTGGACTAGCCATATTACCCAAAAATGTTCTCAAGGTCTTCACTCGAATCATTTCAGCATGACGTCCTAAAACTGCTCCAGCAATCAAATCACTGTGACCGCCAATATATTTTGTCGCAGAATATATGACCAAATCTGCACCATGTTTCAACGGATGTGACCAAATCGGTCCCATGTATGTATTGTCCACCGCAACTTGAACTTTTTGCTCTGCATGACTAAACTTGTCTGCAACTCTGCTGCAAAGTTCAATGTCAATAATCGCATTTGTAGGATTAGCAGGTGTTTCGATGAAAATCATCGCTAATTTGTCCGCTTTTCCAGTTGCTTCAATCATTTCAACGATTTGCTCTTCGCTGTGAGAATGATTAAAACCAATGCATTCAACATTAATCTTCTTCAAGAAATCGTGAATGAAATGGTTTGTTCCGCCATAGGTCGGCGAGCTAAACAACAATAAATCACCTGGTTTCAAAAACTCTAATAATACCGTTGTAATCGCAGCCATACCACTTTGAAAAACCGCACAATCATCCGCTTTGTCCCAAAGACACAAACGATTTTCGAGAATTTCTGAGTTTGGATTATTGATGCGACTATATATCAAACCTAGTTCTTCATTTTCATCTTTCTCTCGTAAACCATAAGCTAATGAGAAAAATGCTTTGCCTTCTTCTGCTGTTTTAAAAACAAAAGTTGAGGTTTGAAAAACCGGAGGCTTCACAGAACCTTCTGACCATTCTGGCTCATATCCATACGACATCATTAAACTCTCTGGCTGATATTTATGCGATTTCATTGGTAGAATTTTTATGGTAGACGGTAGACGGCTGACAGCTTACCACGCTTGTCCCGAAATATTGGTGAAAACCTCATGGGTAGACGGTAAACGGCTAATCGTTGGCGACTAATTTGTTTGAATAATTTACTGCAAAGTTGAGTATTTTTAATGATAAAATCTAGGTTAGTGTTATATTGAAGAAAATTTTACTTTTAAAGTCAATAAGTACGATTATTTTTCTGAAATTAACTTTGGAATATTAGTAATACAGAAAAAAAATCGTAAATCCTGTCTGTCGACAGGCAGGCTAAAGTCGTAAACCTAAAATTGTTACATGAATTATCAAATAGACGCCATCGACAAACGAATCCTTCAACTATTGCAGCAAGATGGAAAGATGAAAATCAAAGAAGTTGCGCATCATTTAAAAATGTCCAACACGCCAATTTTTGATAGAATTAAGCGATTAGAGAGAACGGGTTTTATAAAAGGTTACATCGCAATTGTTGACCAAAAAATGCTTGGATTCCAAATAGTTGCCTTTTGTTCGGTGACTTTAGAACGACACCATACAGATTTTATAGAGCAATTTGAAAAGGATGTGAAAGAGCTAGAAGAAGTTGAGGAATGCTATCACATTGCAGGAATGTTTGACTATTTATTGAAAGTAAATGTGAAAGATATGATTGATTATCAAAATTTTATTACAAAAAAATTAGCCAACTTAGCAAATATCGGAAAGGTGCAAAGCTCATTTGTAATGACAGAGATTGAAATGGAATGATGGAGTGATGGAGGAGTGGAATGCTGGAGTGCTGGAATGCTGGAGAATTGGAGTGATTGTATTAAAAGTTTATGGTTCTCTGAAAATTATTATGGAATTAGATTTGCGAAATTTATAAAATTTGGTAAATCGGTCTTATCAAAGCCTACAAGCCTTTTGCCAAATCTCCAAGATTTCGCAAATGTTATTTTCCACAATAATTTTCAGAGAACCAAGTTTAGCTTGTTAAATTTTATTCCAACATTCTATTAGCGAGTTCTCGTCACAGGCATTCCAATCCTCCAATCCTCCAGTCCTCCAATCCTTCACTTCACATTCAAAATAAAACCGACTTTGAAAACATTATCAATGCTCACTTTTGGGTCATTTCGGAGCATTTTGCGCAAGCGAGAAATAAAGACATCAAAGCTACGGCCTAGAAAATAATCACGTTCGCCATAGATTTTTTCAACCGCATCATCCCGTTTTAAAATCTGGTTTTTACTTAAGCAAAGTAGGCGGAGGACTTCGTTTTCTTTTTCGGTCAAGCGTTTAGTTTCGTTCTCAAAAGCCAATTCTTGACGGCAATAATCAAAAGAATATTGACCAATTTCAAATTGTGTCGGCATCGGTTCGCACGCCATTTCAGCGTGTCTTCGCATAATCACATTAATGCGGCAAAGCAATTCTTCTTCGTCAAAAGGTTTTGTAATATAATCCTCTGCGCCAAGTGAATAACCTTGCAATTTGTCTTCTTTCATCGAGCGAGCAGTCAAAAATAAGAAAGGAGCAGATTTATCTTGCGTCCTAATCTTTTTAGCAACCGTAAATCCATCCATTTTCGGCATCATCACGTCAATGATGCAGAGATTGTAGTTTTCTTTCTGAAATTGAAGAAAGCCAGATGCGCCATCTCGACACAGTTTGACTTGATAACCTTCCGATTCAAGAAACTCCATCAGCAGGAAACCTAAGTTTAAATCGTCTTCTATGATTAATATTTTTTGCATAATAAGGTTAGGCTAAGCATTCGATGCTTGTTTGATAATTTAAATCGGCAACGCCAAATCAAAACGACTACCAGATTTTAGTTCGCTAAAGATTTTGATTGCACCTTTGTGTCGCTCTACAATCATTTTAACATAAGCCAATCCTAGACCAAAACCTTTGTTGTCGTGTCGATTACCATTTTTAATGCGTTGGAATTTATTAAAAATCATCGCTTGATTATGTTTTGAAATACCAATGCCATTATCTTCAAAAAGTACGTGAATGTGTTCCTCGTTTTTTTGTAAAGAAATATTGATAATTGGTTGATTTTCGTTGTATTTCAATGCATTGTCAATCAGGTTTCTAAACGCATTACCCAAATGAAAACTATCCGCAGGAACTATCCATTCGCCTTCTTGAATATCAAAATTGACGACCGCATTTTTAGATTTAATGTGCATTTCCATACAGAGAATCGTCTTCTGAATTAATTCTTGAACTGCAACAGGTTCTATTTTTAGTTCATATTCGCCGTCTTCCATTTTGGCTAGATGCAAAACGCTTTCGACCTGCTGATGTAGTTTTTTACTTTCTCGTTGAATGATACCAAGGTATTTATCTCCTTTTAAATTGCTTTGTTTTTTAAATAATAAGTTCATTGCCAATTTAATACTCGTCAAAGGTGTGCGAAACTCATGCGCCATATTATTAAAAAAATCAACATTGATTTCACTAATGCGCTTCTGACGCAATAAAGTAACATTTGCAAACCATAAAACACCAACGACGAAGAGTAAAATCAAGATGGAACTACCGAACATAAAGCTCATTTTTCCCATTAAATGCTGATTTTTACTTGGAAAATTAACCTTTACTTGGGCATTATCAGGTAAATCTAAATCGGTAGCATAAGGATTAATAGAGCAGGAAAGCATCGAGCATTCAATCGCTTTTCCACGAGCGACGGATAATTTAAAAGGCAAATCAATATTGTAAAACATTAATGACTTTTGGAAAGCAACATCTAATTTATCAATATTAACTTCATTAACGCCTTCAATTGTGGCACAAGTTGCGGAAACTTCGATGTCTGTGTTTTCGTCATTTAAGCTTTCGACCGCAGAACACAACGCCATCTTTACCCGATTGTTGAAACCTTCTTCGAGTAGGTTTCGAGATTGCCGCATCCATTGTACTTGAATAAAAATCAAAGCTAAAACCGCTACGGTAGAGGCCACTAAAATTATATTTATTCGACTGAAATATTGCATTACTTTTATTGGAATCTGCCTGTCGTGCCTTTGGCAGGCAGGTAACAGAAAAATAGAAAAATGGAATGTTGGAACAAAGAGTAATGTAAAGGAAAATATTACTCCATTATCACATTGTTTGTACAAACAACGACATTTTTTTGGTGAGATGTAAATGATTAACAGGTCGTTAACAAGTTGATAACA